>JBIIKT010000086.1:0-4987 GCA_044233055.1 Microbacteriaceae bacterium | reverse complement strand
CAGGTTGGCCTTGGTCGAGGCGTCGAGGGAGGCGTCAGCCAGGGCGGCCGAGAGTTGCGTGGAGCCAGCGATGGCACGGCCAACGGAGAACAGGGCCGAGGCCGCGTCCACGTCAACCTTCGCGCCGAGGGCACTCAGTGCCTCCCGCGACGCGACAAGTGCCTGCCTGCTCGCACTACCCATTACTTGGCCGCCTTCTCCGAGGTCTCGAGGTCCTTGAGATAGCGATCCACGACAGCCTTCGACTTGGCGTCTTCCGAGAGAATTTCGCCCAAGACGGTTGCGGCCAAATCGATGGCCAGCGTTCCTACCTCGCCCTTGAGGGTGACCAAAACAGCCTGACGGTTTGCCTTGATTTGCTCCTCTGCCGCAGCCACAATACGGGCGGCCTCGGAACTCGCCGTCTCTTTCTGTTCGGCAACAATTCGCGAACCGTCCGCGCGGGCGGCCTCGCGGATGACGCTGGCCTCTGCACGTGCCTCGGCGAGCTGCGCCGTGTACGTGGCAAGAGCTGCTTCGGCTTCCTGCTGGGCAGCGGACGCCTTCTCGATGTTGCCCTCGATAGCAGCCGAGCGCGCGTCGAGCAGCGCCTTGATGTTCGGCAGCACCCTGAACCAGAAGAAGACCAGAATGATGGCGAACACAACGGCCGACCACACGAGGTCGGGAAGGGCTGGGAGCAGGGGGTTGATTGTTTCCCCTGCGGCCAGCATCTGCGACTGAAGCATGTTGCCTCTTTACCTACTCAGTTGACAAGCGGACTAGTTGGTGAAGATGAAGTACGTGGCGATACCGATGAACGCCAGCGCCTCGGTGAAGGCGATACCCAGGTACATGAGCACCTGAAGACGGCCGGCGAGTTCGGGCTGACGAGCAACCGACTCAATGGTCTTACCCACCACAATTCCCACGCCGATGGCGGGTCCGATGGCGGCCAGGCCGTAGCCAACCGTAGCAATGTTGCCGGTGAGTTCGGCGAGGATTGATGTTGCGTCCACGAGGTTTCCTTTCGTGATTTAAGAATCCGGCGGGTGCCGAATCCCCTTAGTGTTCCTCAGCCAGCGCGAGCTGGATGTAAACGGTGGTCAGAAGCGTAAAGACGTAGGCCTGCAGAACGGAGACCAGAATCTCGAACAGCGTAAAGATGAGCCCGAATGCCAAAGTACCGGCGGCAAACAGTTTGAAGAAGCCGGGTGCCGACTCGAGGAACCACCAGGTTGCCGTGAAACACAGCACGAGGAGAAGGTGGCCCGCCACCATGTTCATGAGGAGTCGCAGCGCGAGCGTAACCGGTCGGAGAATAAAAATCGAAAAGAACTCGATGGGCGTGACGATGACGTAGATCGGCCACGGAACTCCGGGCGGAAACAGTGAGGCCTTGAGGAAGGTGCCCGGATGCTTGCGCAGACCCGCGTAAATGAAGGTGACGTAGGCCACGGCCGCCAAGACGATCGGGAATCCGATGAGGGACGAACCCGCGAGGTTAAAGCCCGGAATGATGCCCGGCAGGTTCATGGCGAGAACGGTAAAGAATATTGCCGTCAAGAGGGGGAGGAAACGTCGTCCGTCTTTGCGCCCGAGCAGGTCTTCGGCAACGTTTACCCGAACCAGGTCAAGACCCATCTCGATGAGGCTCTGGAAGCGACCGGGAACAATCTTCATGCGCCGCGTGCCCAACCAAAACAGCAGGATGAGCAAAGCCGCCATGAAGAAACGGATCAGCATGAGTCGGTTGATCTCGAAGGGCGTGTCCGCAAACAAAAGCACAGGCGGGAAGAACTCGTTGATCGAGGGACCGACGAACCCACCCTCCGAGGACACCTCGGCGAGCAAAGTGACAGCGTTACCTAGCAGCGCTCGCTCCTGAATTCATCCGTGTCTTGCTTGGCGCACAACACGGGACGGCCATGTCCCCCCGCTCCCCCTTTAGGAAGAGCGGAATTTATTCAACTCTACACAATCGAGTGGCACGATTTGAATCCCTGAGGGCATTACCGACCAGTGGAATCCTCACCGGGGAGGACCACGTCACTGGCGTACGGCATGCGGGACTTTGCTACTGCAACCACGTCGACAACGAGGGACACAAGAATGCTCGCGATGAGGGCGAGGAACAGGGCGAGGAGTGTCACCCACGGCTGGGCCCTCAGGACGAAGGCGAGAACGAGAAACAGTGCGAACTTGAGAAGCCACGTGCCCATGACGATGCCAAAGAAAGCCACCATCGAGTACCGCACCGCAATCAGCATGCTGGCCGCCGTGAGTCCCAAAAACACAAAGCCCATGGCTGCGCCAATCACGGCGCTCACCGCCCCCGAGGTTCCGGCTGTCAGTCCGCCAAGGACGCCGCCGATGAGAGCAATTCCGGCATTGGCCAACAGGCCCCACAGCAGGGCACGGCGCAGAACGGGGACAGAGGAGGGGAGGCGTTTCTCGGCCACGGGGGTCACTTCTTTTCTGGTTTCGAGGGTGGTTGAAACTTCGGGGATGTGGTCGCCACCCGGGACGAGGCATCCTCGGGAACAGGGATGTCCTCGTCATAAACCGCACTGGCCCGATCCAGCGGGTCGTACTGTTCAAGGGCCGGGTTAGCCGTGGCGCTCTGAACTGCAGACTCGAAGCGCTTGCGTCGACTGAGCGGTGCCAGCGTCACGAACGTGCACGCCACAAGGCCGAGCAGGATCAGCGCGAGGGGAATCCACCACGGCCGAATGAAGAAGAAGAGCAGGAGTCCCACCGAAATCACCGCTGTCCACCCATAGAAAATCAGCACGGCGTGCAGCTGCGAGTGCCCCATGTCGAGTAACCGGTGGTGCAGGTGCTTCCGGTCGGCAGTGAAGGGTGACTTTCCCGCGCGCAGTCGGCGGAACACCGCGAGCGCAAAGTCGGCCAGGGGAACGATAAGCACGGCGATGGGGAGCACGATGGGCAAGAAAGCAGGGAGAACCTGTGACCGTCCCAGCGCGACCGGATCAACTTGACCGGTGACAGAAATCGCACTCGTGGCCATGAGCAGGCCCACGAGCATAGATCCGGCGTCGCCCATAAAGAGTCGCGCGCGGTGCCAATTGAAGGGCAAGAAGCCCAGACACATGCCCACCACCACGGCGGCCGTGAGGGAAGCCAGGCTGAAGTAGTTGGTCGGCGAGATGTCGCGCGCCAGAAGGTAGCTGTAGACAAGGAAGACGCCGTTGGCAATGATGGCGACGCCCGCAACGAGGCCGTCGAGGCCATCGATAAAGTTCACCGCGTTCATCACGAGAACAATGGTGAACAGCGTGAGCAGGAACGATAGCAGCGGTGACCCCACAGTAATACCGCCAATGGGCAACGAAATGATCTGCACGCCCTGCCACGTCACAAGTGCGGCCACCAGCAACTGCGCGGCGAGCTTGATGGTCCAATCGAGGTCCCAGATGTCATCGGCCACCCCCACGATGACGATCAGCAGTGCGGCGCCCAGGATCGCCAGGATCTGCGTTGGCTCGGTAAATACCGCCCGGAAGAACGGGATGCGACTGGCAATGAGAAAGGCCACAATCAGCGCCACGAACATGGCGATTCCGCCCAGCCGGGGCGTGGGGCGCACGTGCACGTCGCGCTCGCGAATTTTGGGGTACAGCCGGTACTTGCGACTCACTTTGAGAATCACCCACGACAGACAGAACGACACAGATGCCGCAACCAGCACCATGAGAGCGAGCATCAACACGGCTAGCTACCGCCCGCGGTTTTTTTTGCTGGCGAGGGGGCCGCTTCCAGGGTGTCCCCCAGAATTTTGCGCAGGGCCGCCGTGGTGATTTTTCCCGAGCGCACAATACGCACGCCACCCGTTCCTCTGGTGAGGCCGGTGGCGTCAACAATGGTGGATGCCTTGCCTCCCACGGTGCCGGCTTCGAGGTAGACGGCTACGCGACCACCCAGCTGCTCCTTGGTCTCAGCGGCGGTAGCGCCCGGTGCCTGGCCTGTCAAGTTTGCGGAGGACACCGCGAGCGGTCCCGTCTCTGCAAGGAGCTCGAGTGCGAGCGGGTGGTTAGGTATACGCACGGCAACGGTGCCTCGAGTGTCTCCCAAGTCCCACGCGAGAGACGGTTGCGCATCGACAATGATGGTCAGTCCACCGGGCCAAAACTTTGCGCCCAGAGCGCGAACGGCATCCGGCACCGACTCGGCAAGGGCATCCAGTGCTGCCAGTGAACCAATCAGCACCGGCGGTGGCGACGAGCGTGTGCGCCCCTTTGCTTCGAGCAGGCGCTGAACGGCCGCGGGCGAGAACGCATCGGCGGCAACACCGTAGACGGTGTCGGTCGGTAGCACCACAAGCTCACCCTGAGCAATCGCGCGGCGAGCCTCCCGCATACCGGCCAGGAGGTCGGTGTCGAGGGCGCAGTCGAAGAGTTGAGACATAGTGCTCACTATGTTACGCGCGGGGCTGTCTCGGGGAGGCCTAGCTGGGCCACACGCCCGTCGTGTAGCGATCGCGAGTGGTGAGGTCGGGATGCGTGGACACGGGCCGCCAGCCGGCGTCGGTGAGAATCTGACGAACAGCGGGGCCCTGCAGCTCGCCGTGTTCGAGGGCCAGGAGTCCGCCCGGTGCCAAGAGATCGCGTGCCACATCAGCCAACACCCGCACGGCATCGAGTCCGTCGGGGCCGCCGTAGAGCGCGAGAGCGGGGTCATAGAGGTGCACCTCCGTATCGCGCGGCACCGCCTCATCGGGAATGTAGGGCGGATTGGAGACCACCACGTCAAACGTTCCTGCGCGCTCGCCCACCAGCGAAAGCGCGTCGGCGAGATCTCCCTGCACGAGCGTGACGGGGTTTCCGTTGGCCTCATTGTTGCGTCGGGCCCAGACGAGCGCATCGGCGCTCTTCTCCACCGCCCACACGCGGGCGTGCGGCGCCTCGGTGGCGACCGCGAGCGCAATGGCGCCCGAGCCGGTGCCGAGGTCAATGACCCGCGGACTCGGTTGTCCCGAGGCCATGAC
>JBIIKT010000085.1:0-5040 GCA_044233055.1 Microbacteriaceae bacterium | reverse complement strand
AGAACGAGGGGAGTGGCGCGTTGCGGCACCGACGATGGGCTCATGCGCTCAAAGTAGCAGGTGCGTCGGTTGCCACTTGCTAGTCTCGTTATCGGACACGGCGCTCAGCGCTCCAGCCATCATCACACCGAAAGAGAGTCTCATGACAAACCCCCTTGCTTCGGGTTCACTCAACGGCAAGTCCGCGCTCGTCACCGGCTCCTCACGCGGGATCGGCGCAGACACCGTGGGTCTCTTTGCCGAAGCCGGTGCTCGCGTCGTCATCAACTTTCGCGACAAAGAGGCTCGTGCCGCCAAGATTCGCGACGGCATTGTTTCTGCCGGCGGCGAGGCAATCATCGTGGGAGCAGATCTGACCAACCCCGACGATGTTCGCCGCATGTTCACGGACGCGGAAGCCGCATTTGGCAAGCTCGACATCCTGGTGATGAACGCCTCTGGCGGTATGGAAACCAGCATGGGAGAGAACTACGCCATGCGACTCAACCGTGATGCCCAGGTCGCCGTGCTCACCACCGCCATTCCTCACCTTGCAGACGGTGCCCGCGTAGTGTTTGTCACTAGTCACCAAGCGCACTTCATCCGTACGACGCCCACCATGCCCGAGTATGAGCCCGTTGCCCTGTCAAAGCGTGCCGGCGAGGATGCCCTGCGCGACATGATCGACGAACTCTCTGCGAAGAACATTGAGTTTGTCGTGGTGTCGGGCGACATGATTGAGGGCACGATTACAGCAACTCTGCTCAATCGGGTCAATCCCGGAGCGATTGAAGCGCGCAAGCAGGCTGCCGGACGCCTCTACAACGTGGCCGAGTTTGCGGCCGAAATTGCTCTCGCGGCGGTCGAACCGGTTCCCGCCGATCACACGCGTCTCGTTGGCGACACGAGCGACTTCACCGGATAGAGCGATGACACGTCCCGCACACCGTCGGGTTTCGCGCGTGCTTCTGTTCGATGAGCACGAGAAAATTCTCCTCATGAAAACGGCGTCACCCAGGCTGGCCGTCCCCGTCATCCGCTGGATCACTCCCGGTGGGGGAGTAGACGACCACGAGTCACACCAGGAGGGTGCCATTCGCGAGCTGTTTGAAGAAACCGGGCTCCGTGTCGCCGACGTGGGTGAGCCCGTGTGGAGCGTCTCAGGAGAAAGCAGGTTTTCGGACGGACACGTTCAGACCACCTATGCCGAGTTCTTTGCCGTGCACACGCAGGCCTTCGAGCCAGTCGACCACAACTGGATGCCCGACGAGTTCTCCGACATCCACGATGTGCGCTGGTGGCGTCTCGACGACCTTCGCGTCACCGAGGAGCCGTTCGGGCCACTCAACCTGGTCGACCTCGCTCTGGGCGTCCTGGACGGGCGGCACACGAAGTAGGGCGGCCATCCGCAGATGACCGCCCCAACGTTCTCGCTCACTAGCTCCGGGCGCGACCCACGGCAATGGCGCCAACCACCTGGACAACCGCCAGCGCGAGTGCCACCACGCCAATCACGATCATGATGAGTGCAACACCCTGGCTGCCCAAGAAGAACATGGCAACTCCCGCGAGCACCGAAATGATTCCGGTGACGATACTGAACGCACGAGCTGCCGCACGTGACGACTCAATCAGGGTCGCAATTCCATCGATGATCCACGAAATACCGATAATGATGGCCAGAACCTCAACGCCGACAGTGATGTTCAGCAGGATCACGACGCCTGCGGCAAGCAAGATCACACCAGTGATAATGCTGAGTGTTCGGCCAAGACCGGTCAGACCGGGGCCACCGATGCCAACAATCACACGCACGATGCCCCGAATGAGAACGAAGACTCCGAAGATAATTGCCGCCAACAGCGCCGAGTCTTGCGGGAACGCCAGCATCAGAACGCCGACAATGGCCGTGATCACGGCACCGATAATGAGGCCGGTACGAACCGTCCTTACGGTCTTCTTCGTCGCCTCTGCTGAATTTCCGTAGTAAATGAATCCGTTGACACCGTTCGGCGTAGACATGCAATCTCCCTCGATTAATTGGTCGGGGACGATGAGCGCCCCGTGGCAAGCCTAGGGGAGGGGTTGCTCATCACGTGGCTTTGCCGCAAAGACTTTGCCCGGGTTGAGAATGCCGTGCGGATCAAAAACCTGTTTGATCTGCTCTTGGAGCTTGAGCTGCGTGTCGCCCAGTTCTTCGCCGAGCCAGTGACGCTTCAGCACACCGACACCGTGCTCTCCGGTGAGCGTGCCACCAAGATCGAGGGCTGCGTGAAAGAGTTCACCCGCGGCCTGCCAGATGACCTCAGGGGGTTCGGGGGTGTTGAAGATGAAGTTCGGGTGAAGGTTACCGTCGCCGGCGTGCGCGACAACCGGAATCACGATGTCATACTTCTGCTCAATCGCTGAAATGGCCGCAAACATCTCGACAAGTTTGGTGCGGGGTACGCAGACGTCCTCGATGAGTGTCGTTCCGAGCGTAGACATGGCGGGGTGAAGACTGCGTCGAATGCGCACAAGCTCATAAGCCTCCTCTTCGGTCGCAGCAAACGACGCACTACCTCCGCACGATTCCATGACGGCAACGATGGCCAGGGCGTCGTCGTGAGCACTGACACCGTCCGTCTGCACGAGGACATGCGAAGAACCTGGGGGAGCCGGCGGCAACTCAAGGTAGTCGTGCACGGCTGTCACGGCACGATCGTCCAGCATTTCCATAATCATGGGCTGGAGGTTGGCCGCCGAGATTTCAGAACACGCCTGAGCTGCCTGCCGGATGCTGGGGAAGTATGCCGAAACTGTGGCAACAGAGCCGGGAACCTGTCGATGCACGCGCACGGTAGCTTCCACAACGACGCCCAGAGTGCCTTCCGAACCCACCATCAGGGCAGTCAGGTCGAGGCCGGTTACCCCCTTGGCCGTGGCGCGCCCGACCCGAATCACCTCACCGCTGGCCAGCACCACTTGAAGGCTCAGAACGGCCTCACGCGTAACTCCATACTTAGTACACATTAATCCGCCGGCGTTGGTGGCGATATTGCCGCCCACGGTCGAAATGTCGCGTGACGCCGGATCCGGAGCAAACCACAGTCCCTGCTTGCGTAATTCCTGGTCAAGGTGGTCGTTGATGACGCCCGGCTGAACCACGGCGTAGCGTTCCACGTCGTTAATCTCGAGAATTCTATTCATCCGCGCCAGGCTCAGCACGATTTCGCCTGTTCCGGCGAAGCTTCCGCCGACCACACCGGTGCCCGCGCCCCGGGGCACAACAGCGACGCGATTGTCATTCGCCAGCCGTAACGTTGTCGACACATCGTCGACGCTCGTTGCGTGCACCACACACAGGGGCGTTCCTGCGGCGCTGAGTCCCGATCGGTCCCATCGAGCAGCTGCGAGGTCATCGGGCTGAGTTGACACGGCGTCGCCGAGCACCGACCGCAACGCAGTGACAATGTGTGATTCCGGGGCGCTGTCCACAACAGCGTGGTCGGTGTCTACGGCCTTTTCAGTCATGCTCTTTAGTCTAGGGACGCACAGTCGGCCCCATCGCTGCCAACTAGAATTACACCGATAATGCACATTATGTCAGTTCAAAGCCATTTCAAGGTGGAGTGAATCTCACCGGCACTTCCCCGCCATACGATGGCTATGTGTCTTCACTGCCCGCGCAACGTACAAACCGCCGCTGGTTCGTGGCACTCATTTGCACCTTCGCACTAAACGGCCTGTTCTTTGCCACGTGGGTCAGTCGTACTCCCGAGACAGAACAGCGCCTCGGGCTCAGCACTGTGTCCTATGGTCTTTTCGCCATGGTGCTTGGTTTTGGTGCACTCATGAGCGTGGTCTTCGGTTCGCGCTTGCTGTCGCGCTGGGGCTCACGTCGCATGATGCTCGCGTCGTTCGTTGGGATGGGTGTTTTTTTCGCCCTGACGGGTTTGGCCATTAGTGCCGGCAATCTGCCCTTGGCGGTCTTCAGCAATCTCGGTATGGGTTTGTTCTTCGGTATGAGCAATTTTGCCAACAACATCGAGGCCACCGACGTGGATCGGGCGTCATCTCGAAGCCTGCTCCCCCCGCTGCACGGAGCGTACAGTGCGGGCCTCCTCGCCGGTTCGGCTCTCGGAGCTGCGTCGATCGCCGTAGACATGTCCCTCTGGCTTGACTTCGCCCTGGTCAGCGTCGCGACTGTTGTTGTGGGTTTCGTTGCGACCCGCTTCATTCCGCGCGACGGCGTGCTTCACACCCCCGAGCATGACCACACGGGTATCGCTCTTCCCCTAGCCACGCCCGCGCAGCGACGCGCCGTATGGAGGGAACCCCGCACCCTCGGCCTGGCCGCTATTGCACTCGCCTTTGTTCTTGCCGAGTACACGGCGGCCACGTGGTTGCCCATTTATCTCGTCTCCAATGGCATGACCCCCGAGGAGGGCGCCATTGGCTTCACGTGCTTTGCCGTGACCATGGCCGTAGGACGCCTGTTCGGCGGGTTCGTCGTCGAGAGGATGCCTCGACCGGTGTTGCTGTCGCTGCTCAGCATCGTGTGCGTGGTCGGAATCGTCCTCGTGATGCTGATGGACGTGGTGGGTCTCGTTTTTGTTGGTGCCACGCTCTGGGGATTAGGTGCGTCGCTGGGCTACCCGCTCGTCAGTTCAGCACTCGCCGAAGACCCGGTGCTCTCCCCTGCTCGAATTCGCGTTCTGCTGGTTTTCATGAACTCGGCCATTCTGGGCGTCGGACCTGCCCTGGGCGCCGTCGGACAAGCGTTTGGCCTGATGGCGGCAATCGCAATCCCCGGCTTAGCGCTGGTCGTTGCCGGATCCACGACACGCGTCGCCCGGCCCCTTCCACCGTCTCGCCTCGTCTCATCAACCGGGTTTGCCACATCCCCCGGCACCTAACGGACGCCAGAAGTCATGAAGCCCTCGAGGCTCGACGACACCGCTAGCCCCTAGACCGGTTCTTGGTGATCGGCGTAGTTAGAGAATCCAAACTCAATGATTTCTGCGCCGCCGGCAGAGTTCTCGATGCGACCATCGCCCGTGAGTCCGATGAACTTTCCCG
>JBIIKT010000084.1:0-5052 GCA_044233055.1 Microbacteriaceae bacterium | reverse complement strand
CCTGCAGCAACCTCGCGCCGATGAAGGAGCCCACCACTGAGCCCGCCGAGAGAGCGATGGCTGCGGCCCACACCACGCCGTCATTGAGGGCGTAGCCAATCACTCCGGCGATGGCCGTGAGAAAGATGGCGGCCAACGACGTAGCGGCAGCCCGCTTGACAGGAAAACCCAGCAGGAACGTGAGCAGCGGAACCATGATGAATCCGCCGCCAATGCCAAACAGCCCTGAGAAGTATCCCGCCACAATTCCGACGAGGACATAACTCAGGTACTGCTTGGCTACGGGAGACACCTTCATGACGACGGTGAGCCTACCGTTCCGGCGTTACTAGGCGCTGACGGTGGCCGAGGCGTTCGACTCGTAGCTCGTGTTGGTGGACTCGAAGAAGTTCACCAGCTGCAGCGTGTCGTTGGCAGTGGCCATCCACTTGGCCGGGTTTGACACCTTGTACTCGGCTTCAAAGCCCAGCTCTTCAAGACGGCGGTCGGCCAGGTACTTCACGTACTGGTTGATGTAGTTGGCGTTGAGACCCAGGATGCCGTTGGGCAGCAGGTCGCGGTTGTACTGCTCTTCCATCTCAACCGCGTCGAGGATCATCTGCTTGATCTCGTCGGCAAACTCAGCCGTCTGCAGGTCGGGGTTCTCTTCGAGCACCGTGAGAATCAGGTTGATGCCGAACTTGAGGTGCAGGGACTCGTCGCGCACCACCCAGTCCATGAGCGAACCAAAGTTGCGCAGCAGGTTGCGCTGGCGGAAGCTGAGCGCCACCATGAAGCCCGAGTAGAACCAGATGCCCTCGAGAATCACGTTGTAGGCAACGAGGTTGCGAACGAAGTCTTTCTTGCCCTCGGTGGTGGTGATGTCGAGAGTCTGCTCGGTCATGCGCTTGATGAAGCCAATCTCAAACTCTTCTTTGCGGGCCATGGAGGGCACGTTGACGTGCGATCCGTACGCCTCTTCGCGGTCGATGGGGAAGGTCTCGAGCACGTACTCGAACGACATGCAGTGGTTGGCTTCTTCCCACATCTGCTTGGCCAGGTACAGGTGGCACTCGGGTGCGTTCACGTAGGGGTACACGCCGAACGCGAGGGCCTTGTTAACCAGCAGCTCGTTGGGGTTGAAGTACGACATCAGGAAGGTGATGGCGTGACGCTCTTCGTCGGTCATCTTCTTGAAGTCGGCAATGTCTTCGCCCAACTGAATCTCGTTGGGGAACCAGGTGTTCGCGACGGCCTGGTCGTACAGGTCCATGGCCCACTGGTAGGTGACGGGCTTGAGCAGCAGGCCTTCTTTAACTCCGGTGCCGAGAATTCCCATGATATCTCCTTGGTTTCGTGTAAAAAATGAGTGGTGAGTCGTACTGCGCACGAGGCGCCGGGGCGAACTGTCTAACGGATTGTTCTAGTTAGCGGGGTGTTCTGCCTATTGGCAGGAGTCGCACTGCAGGGTGTCCATTGGGTCGAGCGGTACCGCGTAGTCGCCTACGCGATCGAGGGATGGGTTCATGCCGCTCCCCCTCCCGCGCCGAAGCCAAAGCCCTTGCGGGCCGGCGCCGAGACGCTGGCACTGGCATCGACCGAGGCGGTCTCGGTCTTTTGGCCCGATCCACCACCGAAGCCGAAGCCCTTGCGCGAGGTCTGCTCGCCGCTGCCGGTGAGCTCTTCGGCCTTGTTCACCTTCACCGTGGACTGCTCGGCCGTGTGGCGCGGCTTCATGTGTAGGTAGTAGGTGGTCTTCACGCCGAGGTTCCAGGCCTCGGAGTAGATGTCCATCATGTCGCCGAGGTCGCGCGTTTCGAGGTACATGTTGCGGCTGATGGCCTGGTCGATCCACTTCTGCGCCCGCGCGGCCACCTGAAGGAACGAGGTGGGCGAGAGCTGGAAGCTCGTCTTGTAGGTTTCTTTGACGTGGTCGGGAATAACGGCGATGCCCTGGATGTCGCCCTGGCTACGCAGGATGTCTTCGCGCACGCTCTCCCACAGACCCAGCTTCTGCAGGTCGGTGACGAGGTTGCG
Organism: Microbacteriaceae bacterium; assembly: GCA_044233055.1. Taxonomy (GTDB): domain Bacteria; phylum Actinomycetota; class Actinomycetes; order Actinomycetales; family Microbacteriaceae; genus UBA963. The sequence goes on along the minus strand of JBIIKT010000084.1, from coordinate 3,036 downwards.
GTTGACCTCGAGGAACTTACCCGAGCTTGTGGCCCGGCTGAAGATCTGAGAGAACTGGGGGTCGAGTCCCGGCGTGGTACCAGCAACGAGGCCGATGGACGCCGTGGGGGCGATGGCCATGAGCGTGGCGTTGCGAATGCCACCCTTGACGCGGGCGCGCAGGGCATCCCAGTCCATGGTGGTCTTGCGCGACACCGTGATGGGCACGCCGCGGTCGGCTTCGGCGAGGTCGATGGAATCGAAGGGCACGAGACCCTGAGACCAGCGGCTGCCGGCGAAGTTGTTGTATGCGCCGCGCTCCTGAGCCAGCTCTACGCTCGCTTCGATGGCGGCGTAAGAGATGTGCTCGGTAATCTCATCGATGAGGTCGTAGGCCTCCTCCGATTCGTAGCTCAGGCCGAGACGCTCCACGATGTCGGTGAAGCCCATGAGGCCCAGACCGATGGCACGGTTCTCGCTGTTGGAGAAGTCGGCTTCTTGCACCGATGAGCGTGTGATGTCGATGAGGTTGTCGAGCTGACGAACGGCCAACTTGGCACTCTCTTCGAGCTTGGCCCAGTCGACCTTGCCGTTCACAATGTGGCGAGACAGGTTAATCGAGGCGAGGTTACACACCGAGACGTTGTCTTCGTCCTGGGGCAACGTGATCTCGGTGCACAGGTTGGACGAGTGAATCGTGCCCGTGTTGTTGTTGAGGGCGCGCAGGTTGATGGTGTCTTTCCAGGTCAGCCACGGGTGGCTGGTGGACTGCAGCGAGATCAGGATGGCCTTGAACTGCTCGCGGGCACCGATCTTCTTGAACATCTCGATGCGTCCGGCGTTGGCCTCGGCCACGTAGTGGTTGTAGCGCTCGGAGAATTCCTTGCCGTAGAGCTCGTTGAGATCGGTGACCTCGAGCGGGTCAAAGAGGTACCAGTCGTCGTCGTTCTGAACGCGCTTCATGAACTCGTCGCTGATCCACACGGCGGTGTTGGCCGTGCGCGTGCGGCGGTAGGGGTCGCCCGAGTTCTGGCGCAGGTCGAGGAACTCCGGGAAGTCCATGTGCCAGTTCTCCATGTAGAAGCAGAGGGCACCGAACTTCTTGCCGCCGCGGCTCACGGCACGCAGGATCGAGTCGATAGTGTGCATGAACGGGATGGGCCCGGTCGATGTGGTGTTGTTTGAGCGGATGGGCGAGCCCTGCGCGCGCAGCTTGGTGACCGAGAGGCCGATGCCGCCGGTTCCCTTGGTGAGCCACATCACGTCGCGCGTGGTCTTGGCGATGTGCTCCATGTCGTCTTGCATTTCCATGACGAAGCAGTTGGCCAGCTGGGGGTAAATGGTTCCAGCGTTAACCAGCGTGGAACCCGCAGCCAGGTACTCAAGCGAGCTCATCTTGTCGTAGAAGCGGATGGCGTGCTCGGTGGGGTTGGCTTCGTTGAGCGTGAGGCCCATGGCGATGCGCATCCAGAAGTACTGGGGAACCTCGAGCGGGTCGCCGTTGCGGCCCTTGATGGCGTAGCGGTTGTTGAGCGTGACAACGCCGATGTACTTGAGAAGGTCATCGTTTTCAGGCGTGAGGTGTGCAGCCAGCGCATCGAGGTCGAACAGTTCGCCGAGGCGCGGGTCGAGCAGGCCCTCCTCAACACCGCGGCGGACGTTGGGGGCAAAGTGTTCGCGGTGCAGCGCCATGAGCTGCTCGCGGTTGCTGAAGTCACCCAGCACGCGCTTGTAAATGGTCTTGAGCAGCAGGCGGGCGGCAACGACGTCGAAAGCCGGGTCGTCTTTCACGTTCTGCAGGGCAACCTGAATCACGGCTTCGTCGAGCTGTTGCGTCGTAATGCCGTCAAACAGAGTGATCTCCAGCTCGGTGGCAATCTGGGTCACCCAAGCGATCGAATCGGGCAGCCCTGAGGATGCCTCTTCGATGGCGAGGTTGATCTTGTTTGCGTCATACGATTCCCGCTGACCGTTGCGCTTTACGACTGTGATTGACACCTAAACTCCCGATTTTTGTCTTGCGTCGCTAAGGACGCTTGACCACTATATACAGGGGCACTGACAGTTGCCCAACCCCACATATTGTGGGCGTGTCGTCCACACTTGTGGATAACTTGTTCCCAAGTTATCCACTTATTCACAGGCAATTTGCCGATTATCGACCCATTTTTGACCATATCGTTGACGTATGACACGAAACACACGATTCTTCGTTGCGGGAGCCGCTGCGCTGCTGGCTCTCACCCTCGCCGGCTGCTCATCCTCGGCCACCGAGACTGCGGATATGCCCGCCATCTCAGGCGGCTCCTCGGGCGCTGACGTGGCGATAGACCCCGGTATGGGCGACGTGAGCGCGAAAGACTCCAGCGTCGAATCAGGCGTCGTATCAAGCTTCATGTCGAGCGACGGCATCGGTGGCGCATCAACCATCACGACAACGTGGCTATCGCTCACCACAACCAATCCCGTGGGTACGGCCGATGAGGCCTCCGTGATTGCCGACGCGGCGGGCGGATACGTCGAGAATCGTTCGGAAAGCACCGGCGGTGGCGTTGTCGTTCCCCTCTCCGGCGTTGAGGGCGACGTGACCATGGGCGGCACCGGCCCCACCGATTACGTCTCGCTCACTCTGCGCGTGCCCACCGATAAGGCCGACGCCGTTATTAGCGACCTCAAGGAGCTCGGCCGGGTGTCGTCGTACAACCAGAGCCAGTACGACGTGGGACTGCAGCAGGCCGACCTGGCTGCCCGCATCGCCTCTCTCACCGAGAGCCTCGCGTCTCTTCGTGGCCTGCAGTCATCGGCGGCCAACGTTTCTGATCTGCTCGCCGCGGAAGCCGCCATCTCGGCCCGCCAGTCCGAGCTCGATTCGCTCATCGCGCAGCGCGACTACTTCGATAGCCAGATTGAGATGACGTCTATTTCGGTTGATGTCACCTCAACCTCTGTGGGCGAAGCGAGCAACCTGACGTTCCTGGATGGCATTGTGAACGGCTGGAACAGCATCGGCACTGCGCTGTCGCTTGCGGGCGTGGCAATCGGATTCGTGTTGCCGTG
>JBIIKT010000083.1:0-5101 GCA_044233055.1 Microbacteriaceae bacterium | reverse complement strand
AATCATTGTCTCCCTTCAACAGTGCTATTGGCGTGACAGCACGGACGTGACCTTCTCGGCGATGAAGGGGCCTAGCGTGTTCGCGAACGTGGCCGTGAGGTGGTCTTGGTCGCGATAGACGTTTGCGCCACCGATCACAACAGCGCACCGAGTTTCATTGCAGAACAGTGATGAAAAGTCGAGCGAGTGTGCACCCTCGCGTGCGCGGGCAGCTTCGGCAAAGATGTCGGGGCCGGGCAGCGCGATTTCACGTGAAACATTGCACCACGGCACCACGGCACCACGGCACCACGGCACCTCGAAACTGCGACACCTCGACGTTGCGCACGTACCGTTGAGGTTCGGGTGCTTGAACTCGACGCCCTAGTCCAGATTTTCCTCGACCCAGAGTTCGTCGTCTGCGCGGAATGTTTGGTAGATCACGTAGCCGACACCCAGCGCTACGGCCACACCGAGGCCGATGGCGATGTACTTGCCGGCACCTGCCTTGGCAGCAACGGGCAAGGCCCGGGCGGGAGCTGAACCCAAGGCCCGCCCCAGCAACGACTGCTTTCCGCGCGCGGAGTCGACAACCGACATGGTCGACTCCACAACGGAAGCAATTGAAGGAATGACCTCGCCAACGAGCCGATCGCGCGCGGAGCGTGCCGTTCGACGGGTGCCCTCAGCGACGCGAGGGTACAGATCATCCTGTGCGTAGCGTCCGGCCTCGCGTCCGGCAGCCCGCAGCACGGTTCCGGCCTGGGCAAGCACTTCGCGCTGCTGACGCAGCAGTCGGTCGGCGTCACGCCGAAGCTCCTTAGCGGTGGGCTTCCTGCTGGCCATGCGCATCTCCTTGAACTGGAACGAGTAACATCTCTCACACCATCTTGCCATCCCTTGGGCATGCGCGAAGGAACATCTCAGGGTGTGACAGGATGAGACCCATGACTCTGCACACCGCCGTAGCCGATATCGCCACCAACAGAGGAAATATCCGCGTAAATCTGTTTGGACACCACGCCCCACACACGGTCGACAATTTCGTCGGACTGTCGAGCGGCACCAAGGAGTGGGTGCACCCCGAAACGGGCGCTAGCTCAAAATCACCGCTCTACGACGGCGTAGTGTTTCATCGCGTGATTCCCGACTTCATGATTCAGGGCGGCGATCCCATCGGAACCGGAACGGGCGGACCGGGGTACCGATTCGACGATGAAATTCACGGAGAGCTGGTCTTCGACCGCCCCTACCTGTTGGCCATGGCAAATGCTGGACCCGGAACCAACGGCTCGCAGTTCTTCATTACAATCGCTGCAACCCCGTGGCTCAACGGCAAGCACACCATCTTCGGAGAGGTCGCCGACGATGCTTCACGCGCGATTGTTGACGAGATCGGCATAACTCCCACTGACGGCCGCGATCGCCCGCTCGACGACGTGGTTATTGAGTCGATTACGATTACCCCCGCCGCCTAGAACGTGAGCAGTGCCGACCCACAGCCGGTAGCGTGCAACCGGCACCCACAGACAGCGACGTTCATCACCTGTCAGCGGTGCGGCACCCCCGTCTGCCCTCAGTGCCAGAACCCCGCCCCGGTGGGCGTGCTCTGCCCGAAGTGCGCAGGCAGCGCAGCTACAGCTCGACCTCGGCGTGGGGCGGGCAGATTCTTTCGCGTTTCGAGCGCATCGCGGCCGGTTGTGACGTATGTGCTCATTGCCATCAATGTGTTTGTCTACCTGCTCCAACTCATCCCCGGCATCAATCTCACGGCTGTTTTGCTCTATTCGCCCTATTACTCGCTTGGCGAGTTTGCGGCGGCGGGCGTGCCGTACGAGCCCTGGCGCATGATTACGGCAACCTTTGCGCACTCGCCAACCTCGTTCCTGCACATCCTGTTCAACATGTTCACATTGTGGATATTCGGGCAGGTGCTCGAATCAATGCTTGGACGCGCACGATTCATTACCCTGTACTTGATTGCGGGCGTGGCCGGTTCGCTCGGTGTGTTGTACTTCGATCTGGGCCTGGGCCTTGAGTTCACTTCTGTGGTCGGCGCATCGGGTGCCATCTTTGGTCTCATGGGCGCCTACCTGGTGATTCTGCGGCACCTCGGGAGTAACTCCGCCGGGCTACTTGTTCTGGTGGCAATCAACGTCGTGATCGGTTTTCTTCCCGGATCTAACCTGTCCTGGCAAGCACACGTGGGCGGCCTCATTGGCGGCGTCATCGTCGGCCTCATTTTCACGCGAACGAGGACCCGCGAGAAGTTACGACTACAGCGATATTTGATTGGCGGAGTGGTTCTCATCGAACTTGTGGCCGCACTGGCCCACGCGCCACTTTTTGTGGGCTAGCGGGACTCCACCGAACGACTTATGCACAGGTTATCCACATGCGGAGAATCACACGCGTGTAACCCCTACTAGCGCCACCGCGTCGTCATCAAGAAACCAATGAAAGCGATTCCAAAGCCGACCAAGATGTTCCACTGTCCCAGGGCGGCAACTGGGAGGGTCGCCTGAGAGATATAGAACACGATGATCCAGACGAGTCCGAGGAGCATGAAACCAAACATCACCGGCTTATACCAGACGGGATTCGGGCTCCCCTCGGCGTCGCGAGGCTTGCGGGGCTTGGGTGTGCGTGACTTTGCCATAACTCCACGAGTATAGCCGGTGCCTCACAGCACAAGCACAGAGTCAGCTGGAGACCGGGGTTAGGATAATCAACGTGACTGAGAACCGCCCCGATGACGATTCCACGCCCGATGAGGCCCCTTCGTCCGCGCATAAGAATGCCGGGAAGGAGGAGGCGCCTGCCCCGGGAGCCCCAGAGAGCATCGAGGAAGCAGCAGCCAACCCCCCAGCCGGCAAGATTGACGGAGTGGAAAGGTCGTCGACAGAAGACGACTACGACGACTACGACGAGTCGATCGAGGCCGCGGTTGAGGCGATTGCCTATCACCCTGTTTTTGAGGTCATCGAGGAACTAGAACCGGCCAAGCAAACCGCGACAGGCCGAAAGGAAAAGAAGAAGGTTTCCGCCGGGGCGGCTCTGCGCACGTTCTTTTTGTCGCGCGGGTTCTCTCGCGGCCTCGGTGTTGTCGGCGAATCGCTCATCACTCTCGGTGTGGTTGTCATGCTGTTCCTTGGCTGGCAGCTCTGGGTCAACGACGTGATCATTTATAACGAGTCAACTGCCGTGGCGGAAGAAAATGCAGAGAAGTGGACAACGTCCAAGACACCCGAACCGACGTCGTCTGAAGCGGCGCCCCCCGACTATGGCCCCGCACCGGTGATGGACAAGGCGGCTAATGCTGCGGTGTTCGGAAACATCTATATTCCTCGATTCGGAGACGACTTCATCAAGGTTGCCGCCGAGGGCGTCGGCGCCCAAGAGACGCTCAACCGCGGATACTTTGGTCGCTACCCTAACTCGCAACTTCCCGGAGAACCCGGAAACGTGGCGTTTGCCGCTCATCGCTCAGGGTACGGCAACCCCTTCCGGCAAGCGCCCAAGTTGCAGGTGGGCGACGTCATTGTGCTACAGACGCCCAACGGCTATTACGAGTACCGCGTTCGCAACACCGAATACGTGGCCCCCACCCAGGTTGAAGTGGTCAATGCTGTGCCCGGCGGATCAAACGCCGCTGTGCCAGGACAGAGTGTTCTCACGATTACGACGTGTAACCCCGAATTGGGCAATGCGGAGCGACTTATCGTTTACGCCGTGATGGTTGGCTGGCAACCTGCCGACGCGGGTCCGCCCCAAGAAATCGCATCGATGGTAAAGGCATAACAAGACGATGTACCTAGCACTGTGGAAAGTACTCCCCGGACCACTCTGGGCGCGCATTCTCATCGTCGCCGTCGCGACCTTAGCCGTGGTGGCAGCGCTCGCCTTCTTCCTCTTTCCCTGGGTTGACTCGCTGCTCGCCCGATCAGTGGATGTGGGCTAGTGACGCGCATTCTCGTTGTCGACAACTACGACAGCTTTGTTTACACACTTAACGGATATCTGCAGGAACTGGGTGCCGAGACACACGTGATCCGCAATGACGCCATTTCCTCGGCTGATGTCGACAGCATGATTGCGGAGTACGACGGCGTGCTTGTGTCCCCGGGTCCCGGCAAACCCGCTGATGCGGGGGTCTCAATCGACATTGTTCGGGCTGCAGAACGCACCGGAAAACCCCTCCTCGGGGTATGCCTTGGCCACCAGGCGATTGCGGAGGCGTTTGGCGCCACGGTGACCAACGCAGAAGAGCTGATGCACGGGAAGACGTCCCAAATTCGGCACGATGACAGCGACTTTTTTCGCGGTGTCGGACAACCATTCAGTGCTACCCGGTACCACTCTCTCGCCGTTGTTGATGGCACGGTGCCTCCGGAGCTCGTGGTAACGAGCCGCACGGATGGCGGAGTCATCATGGGGTTGCGCCACGCTACTGCACCCATTCACGGCGTTCAGTTTCATCCCGAATCGGTGTTGACCGAGGGCGGTTATCTCATGTTGGGTAACTGGCTTGAAAGCCTGGGCCTCACGGGGGCCGCCAAACTAGCTCTGACCAAGAACCCGCTTATCCAGCACAGTACGTCAGCGTAATCGGGGTACCGGCAGGAGTATTTCCGGGCGCCACCGACTGGGAGGTCACAAGGACTCCGCTGGCGCTCGCCGGGCACGCGGTGTCTGCCTGGAGCGACGGTGTAATGGAGATGTCAGAACCTGCCAAAACGCCCGCGGCCGCGTCTACGGTCATACCGGTGAGATCAGGAATCGTGACCTGACCAGATGACACGACGAGGTCAACGGTGACTCCGGTTTTCGCCTGTGCACCCGCAGCAGGCGTTGTCGCCACCACCATGCCTTGAGCAATAGTTGCGGAATTACCCGTGACGTTGACGCCGACGATGAGCCCGAGCTTTTTGAGTTCCGCCGTGGCCTCCGCGATCGTCATTCCGGAGACATTGGGGATTGTCACCTGGGAGAGTCCGGAAGAGACATAGACAGTAATGCGCGTTCCAATGTCGACCTCTCTGTTGGCATCAGGGTCAACGCGGATAACGGCGCCCAGGGGCACCTTGGCATTGGGTTCGTCCACGCGGACCGGGATCAACCC
>JBIIKT010000082.1:0-5136 GCA_044233055.1 Microbacteriaceae bacterium | reverse complement strand
GAGCCAGCCGTTTGGTGGGGGGCGCGATCCACGCGGACTGGGTGTGATTGTCGGCGAGCTCACCTCGGATCTCGGGTGGACGTCGTTCCTCACCGAGTCCGACCTCATGAGCGGATGGCCAGAGGTCGTGGGCCCCGACGTGGCGGCGCGAACCACACCCCAGGGTCTCACCGACGGCACCCTTCTCGTGCTGTGTGAATCAACCGCCTGGGCAACGCAGCTGCGCCTGCTCTCGCCAGAGATTCTCACGCGCCTTGTGGCCGCGTTTCCCGACGCGCGCGTGACCGCTCTGAGCTTTCGGGGCCCCGATCAACCCTCCTGGAAACGCGGCCTCCGATCGGTTCCAGGCCGAGGACCGCGCGACACCTTTGGCTAGCGCCGCCGGAGTGCTCTCAGGCCGTCTCGGTGAACGCGCGGACACCGTCACGTCCCAGTAATTCACAGCCCAATTGGGTAGAATCCACCTAGGATTTAAACCGGTTTGGGAGTGCGTAGCGTAGATGGCAACGGAGTCAAAAAAAGCCTCATCAGAGGGCGAATACGGAGCCAGCGACATTCAGGTTCTCGAGGGTCTCGAGGCCGTTCGAAAGCGCCCCGGCATGTACATCGGCTCCACGGGCCCTCGGGGCCTGCATCACCTGGTCTACGAGGTTGTCGACAACTCTGTTGACGAAGCCCTGGCGGGCCACTGCGATGACATTCAGATCTACATGCAAGCCGATGGCTCCATTCGGGTTGTTGACAACGGTCGCGGTATTCCGGTGGACGAACACCCGGTGGAGAAGAAGTCCGCAGTCGAGGTGGTGCTGACCGTTTTGCACGCCGGCGGTAAGTTTGGCGGCGGCGGCTACTCCGTCTCTGGTGGCTTGCACGGGGTCGGTATTTCGGTGGTGAACGCGCTCTCGACCAAGCTTGATGTTGAGGTGCGCCAACAGGGAGCCATCTACACGCAGTCATACGCGAACGGCGTTCCGCTGGCCCCCCTCAAAAAAGGCGGGGCCACCAAAGATACGGGAACCTCCGTCACCTTCTGGCCCAACGCCGAAATTTTTGAGACCGTTGAGTTCGACTTCGAGACACTTCGTCAGCGCTTTCAGCAGATGGCCTTCCTCAACAAAGGATTGAGCCTCACCGTGAGCGATCAGCGCTCGGGCGACAATAACCAGGGCGGTGACACACCGGTCACCTACAAGTTTGATCGCGGCCTGATGGATTACGTGGAGTATCTCAACAAGGCCAAAAAGGCAGAGATCGTCAACGAAGAAATCATCTGTTTCGAGTCAGAAGACAAAGAAAAGAGCCTTTCCGTCGAAATTGCGATGCAGTGGACCACGGCGTACATCGAGAGCGTGCACACCTACGCGAACACAATCAACACGCACGAGGGCGGCACGCACGAAGAGGGCTTTCGGGCGGCGCTCACCTCGCTCATCAACAAGTACGCCCGGGACAAGGGCATTCTCAAAGACAAAGACGAGAACCTTTCGGGCGATGACGTGCGCGAGGGCCTCACCGCGGTGATTTCGATCAAGCTCGGGGAGCCGCAATTCGAAGGCCAGACAAAGACAAAACTGGGCAACACCGAGGCCAAGAGTTTCGTGCAAAAGGTGACGAACGACAACTTGAACGACTGGTTCGAACGAAACCCCCTCGTTGCCAAAGAGATCATTCGCAAGGCTCTGCAAGCCGCCAGCGCGCGTTTGGCTGCGCGAAAAGCACGTGAAACGGCACGGCGCAAGGGCCTGCTCGAGGGCGGCGGAATGCCCGGAAAACTCAAGGACTGCCAGAGCAAGGACCCCTCGCTCTCCGAGGTCTTTTTGGTGGAGGGCGATTCAGCCGGCGGTTCGGCCGTGCAGGGCCGAAACCCGGAGACCCAAGCCATTTTGCCTCTCCGCGGCAAGATCTTGAACGTGGAAAAGGCCACGTCGGACCGCATGTTTGCCAACGCCGAAGTTCAGGCAATGTTGACCGCCTTCGGTACCGGGGTGGGCGCGGACTTTGACGCCGATAAAGCCCGGTATCACAAAATCGTATTGATGGCCGATGCCGACGTTGACGGCCAGCACATCACCACACTGTTATTGACCCTCATCTATCGCCACCTGCCGGGTCTCATTGAGCGCGGGTTCGTCTATCTGGCGCAGCCGCCGCTGTATCGCATCAAATGGTCGAACTCCGAACACCAGTACGTGTACACCGACGCCGAGCGCGACGCCCTCCTCGAGGACGGCGCCAAGGCCGGCAAGCGCATGCCCAAGGACAACGGAATTCAGCGCTACAAGGGTCTCGGCGAAATGGATTACCGCGAGCTCTGGGAGACCACAATGAATCCCGACACCCGAACCCTGCTCCAAGTGACTCTGGCCGACGCGGCCGCGGCCGACCTCATCTTCCACACGCTGATGGGCGACGATGTTGAGGCCCGCCGAACCTTTATTCAGCAGAACGCTAAGGACGTGCGTTTCCTTGACATCTAACGACGACACCACGAACGTGACCGAACCCGTGACCGACCGCGTCAAGCAGGTCGATCTGCAGCTCGAGATGCAGCGCTCGTACCTCGACTACGCGATGAGCGTGATCGTGGGCCGTGCACTTCCCGAGGTGCGTGACGGCCTGAAGCCCGTGCATCGACGCGTCATTTACGCCATGTTCGACGGTGGATATCGACCCGACAAGGCATTCTCCAAGTGCGCTCGCGTGGTGGGCGACGTGATGGGGCAGTTTCACCCGCACGGAGACTCGGCCATTTATGACGCCCTCGTTCGGCTCGTGCAACCCTGGAGCCTGCGATACCCGCTCGCTCTTGGCCAGGGAAATTTTGGTTCTCCGGGTAACGACGGTGCTGCCGCCCCGCGATACACCGAGACAAAGATGGCACCGCTTGCTCTCGAGATGGTGCGAGATATCGAAGAAGATACCGTCGACTTCCAAGACAACTACGACGGACGCACGCAGGAACCCACCATTCTTCCGGCCCGCTTTCCGAATCTGCTGGTTAATGGCTCCGTGGGAATCGCCGTGGGAATGGCCACGAATATCCCACCGCACAATCTCCGCGAGGTTGCTGATGCGGCTCTCTTCGCGCTTGCGCACCCCGAGGTCGTGGGAGAAGAGCTCTTGATCGAACTGATGGCCCGCGTTAAGGGCCCGGACTTCCCCACGGGTGCCCAGGTATTGGGCACCAAGGGCATCGTCGACATGTATCGAACGGGTCGTGGGTCCATCACCATGCGTTCGGTCGTTACCGTGGAAGAGATTCACGGTCGAACGTGCTTGGTGGTTACCGAATTGCCATATCAGGTCAATCCCGACAACCTCGCGCTGCGCATCGCCGAGCTCGTCAAGGAGGGCCGCCTTTCCGGTATTGCCGACATTCGGGATGAAACGAGTGGCCGCACCGGCCAGAGACTCGTCATCGTTCTCAAGCGTGACGCGGTGGCGCAGGTTGTGCTCAATAACCTTTACAAGCACACGGCGCTTCAAGAGAACTTTGGCGCGAACATGCTGGCGATTGTTGACGGCATTCCGCGCACGCTGGCACTCGACGGCTTTATCACCGCGTGGATCGCGCACCAGATTGACGTCATTGTGCGTCGCACCACATTCCGCCTCAAGAAGGCTGAAGAGCGCATGCACATTTTGCGCGGCTACCTCGCCGCGCTCGATGCCCTCGATGAGGTCATCGCGCTGATTAGAAAGAGTGCCACCGTCGACGACGCGCGCGAGGGTCTCATGGCGCTACTCAGGATTGACGATCTGCAAGCCCGGGCCATTCTCGAGATGCAGCTGCGCCGACTCGCGGCATTGGAGCGTCAAAAGATTATCGACGAGGCTGCCGAACTGGAAGCGCAAATAACCGACTTTAGGAGCATCCTGGCCTCGCCCGAGCGTCAGCGCACGATTGTCACCGACGAACTCACCGAGATTGTTGATAAGTACGGCGATGAGCGACGCACGCAAATCATGGCCGGCTACGGCGGCGACATGAACCTCGAAGACCTGATTGCCGAAGAAGAAATGGTGATTACCGTCACCCGCGGCGGCTACATCAAGCGAACGCGGAGCGACAACTATCGCTCGCAGCATCGTGGCGGCAAGGGCGTCAAGGGCGCCCAATTGCGGGCCGACGACGTCGTCGAGCACTTCTTTGTGACGACGACCCACCACTGGCTCCTGTTCTTTACAAACACCGGGCGGGTGTTGCGCGTCAAGGCGCACGAGGTGATGGAGACGGGCCGCGACGCGAAAGGCCAGCACGTGGCAAACCTGCTGGCACTCAATCCCGACGAAGAGATTCGCCAGATTCTTGACATTCGTGATTACCAAGCGGCCAAGTTCCTGGCACTCGCCACCAAGGGCGGCATGATCAAGAAGACGGCCCTCGAGGCGTATGACACGAGCCGCACGGGCGGCATCATCGCGATCAACCTGCGCGACGGAGACGAACTTGTCTCCGCCCTCTTGATCGACGAAGACACCGATGTTCTACTCGTCTCGCGAAAAGGCATGAGCCTGCGATTCACGGCAACAGACGAGGCGTTACGGCCCATGGGTAGGTCCACGGCGGGCGTGACCGGAATGAAGTTCCGCGCGGACGACTGGCTTCTCGATGCCGCGGTTGTGACGGATGAGAGCTTTGTCTTTGTCGCCACCGAAAAGGGATACGCCAAGAAGACCGCGACGAGTCAGTACCGAACGCAAAACCGCGGCGGACTCGGCATCAAGGTAGCCAAACTGAGCGAGGAGCGCGGTGACTTGGCCGGCGCCATCATTGTTGAGGAAGAAGACGAAGTCTTGGTGGTACTGGAGAGCGGAAAGGTCGTTCGGTCTCCTTCAACCGAGGTTCCCGCTCGAGGGCGGGACACCATGGGAGTGGTCTTCACGAGGTTTGACGACACCGACCGTATTCTTGCGATTGCCAAGAACTCGGAACGCAACCTGGTGTCAGAAGAGGGTGAGGATGAGCATGACGCGGAAGCCGGCCAGGACGCGGGCACCCCGGCCGCCCCAGAAGGCACTAGCGTTGATGAGACAACCGACGCCGACCCCACCGAGGATGTAAATGACTAACCTGCCCGGCAATTACGCCCCCACAAACGCAGGCCGCACCGGCAATTCCGGTCCTGCCGACGC
>JBIIKT010000081.1:0-5138 GCA_044233055.1 Microbacteriaceae bacterium | reverse complement strand
CGCCACTCAGGTGGTCCTGGGCAACCGGGTGGGCGGTGCAGCATCCTGCAGACATCATCGAGCTCCTTCTGAATGTTTAGTTCAACGTAACAGAGCGCGGTCGTAGCGCCTATTTCTCGGGGATGCTGGGGGCCAAGACGATGTCGAACTGCACTCGCGACCAGGGCTGACCGCCCAGATCCCGACCGCCCGGAGTGGGAACGTCGCCGGCTTGGTGATGGAACTGCTTGATGAGCGACTGCTTGACCCCGAAGACGCTGTCGCTCGCGAGAAGCTCGTCGCCCGCCACGAAGATGTGGGTGACGAGTCGCCGCAACTTGGGCGCGGTGACCATGAAGTGCAGGTGCGATGCCCGCATGGGTGAGCGGCCGGTGGCTTCCAGCATTTTGCCCACCGGACCGTCGTGCGGAATCGGGTAGGGCGTTGGCGTGAGAGCCCAGAACGCGTATCTTCCGTCTGAGTCTGAGAAGAGGTGCGCCCGGGCTGTCGTGCGGCCATCGGAGTACTGAACGTCGTAGAAACCGTCGTCGTCGGCCTCCCACACTTCGATGCGGGCGCCGCCGACCGGCTTTCCGTCCACATCGGTAACGCGCCCCTCAACCCAACACGGCTGACCCGGGGCGCCGCCGGAAATGTCGCCACCGATCTCGATCAGTGGCGCGTCGTCGACAAAGAAGGGCCCAAACACGGTCGATTCCGTGGCGTCGCCGTAAGCCTCATTGTTGACGGCAACGGTTTGCATCGAAATGCCCAGCACGTCGGAGAGCAGAATGAACTCTTGGCGACGATCATCGGTGATGTGTCCCACGGCGGTCAGGAACTCAATCATCTTGTCCCACTCGCTTTCGGACAGCCGCACATCGCGAACGAAGTTGTGCAGGTGGCGAACAAGCTTCTGCATGATCTCTTTGAGCCGCGGATCGGGCGTGTTGTTGAACGACGCCATCACGGTAGCCACGAGATCTTCTTCGCGCTTGGCCTGTTCGTCGGAAATGTCGTGAGGTGACACGCTTGCTCCTTAGTGTGATTGCGGAGTTGACCCAGCCCAAGCGGCGTGGAGGAGCTCCGTGAGATTCTCGGTCGTTACCGGACGAGGATTGTCGGCCGGGATAAAGGGCAAGGCGATGCTGACCGCCTCGGGAATGTCGGCTTCCGTGAACCCGTAATCCTTGAGCGCTTGAGGAGCGTTGAGAACCCGGCGCAGTTCGTTCAGGCCCTCGAGCCCTGAGGCCGAGCCGAAAGCGCCCGCAATGCGCGCGTCGGCCTCCGGAGCGAAAGGTGCGTTGAAGGCGAGCACGTAGGGCAACACGGTGGCGTGCGTTTGGGCGTGCGGCAAGTTATAGGTTCCGCCCAGCACGTGGCAGATTTTGTGGTGCATGCCGGAACCCGCCGAAGCGAACGCCACGGCCGCAAGGTAGGCCCCGTAAAGAGACTGCTCCCGACCCGCGGCGTCAGTGGGGTTCTGAGCCACGAGGGGAAGCCCGGCGGCCAGCGCCCGAATGCCCTCCGCGGCGAGCGCCTGATTGATCGGATCCGCTCGCGGCGCCCACAGCGAATCCACGCAGTGCGCCAGAGCGTTCAGGCCGGAGGCAACCGACAGTTCGACCGGCAGCGAGTAGGTCAGTTCTGCGTCGTAGATCACCGTCACGGGCAAGACTCGAGCGTCGACTCCCGTGGTCTTGCGCGCAGCCTCCGTGAGGCCCCACACGTTCGTGGCCTCAGAGCCGGCATAGGTGGTGGCAACGGCGATGATGGGAATGCCCGTCGTCAGGGCAATCGCCTTGGCCAGGCCCGTGGTCGAGCCGCCGCCTACGGAAACGAGAAGGTCAACGTCGTTCTCGGTCGCCACGCGCCGAGCATCCTCGGCCTTTTCAATTGGCACGTGCTGTACCACGTCGTTGTAGGTGACGTGGATAGTGACGTCCGCCATGACCGTGTCGGCGATTGCCTGCTCGAAGGGTGCGGCAATCAGCATCACGCGAGACGCACCGAGACGGGCCACTTCGGCGGCCACATTGGTCGCGGCCATGCCGCTTCCAAACAGCAGGCGTTGCCCCAAGGTTTCGTGCGCGAAACTCAGTGCCACGACCGCTACTTCTTTCGGCTGAGCACGGACGTGAGGGCGTCGGCGAGGGCTGCCTCGGGGTCTGCCACGAGACTCTGCGAACGCCACGCGATGATCTTGTCCGGGCGCACCAGAAGCACACCGTCCTCATCGACCTCACGCATGCGCTCCCAATCAAAGTACAAATCGGTGACCTCGCGACCGGGGCCGATGACGACGGCTTCGAGCGGGATGCCCAGCGACGCAGCGACCTTCTTGGCCGCACCCACCCACGGGTCTCCGGAAATTCCGGTGATCAGGGTGAACTGTGAACTGGGGCACAGATCCAACGTTGAGTACTTTGTAATGTTGTCTCCCACCCAGGCGTGCGGCAGAGGCGAGCCCGGCACCGTTGACGGCTGGTAGTACAGCTCAGGGTCTCTCGTGGGCTTTGGTTTCTTCGAACCGTCAGAGAGCACGGCAGAGGACTCGTAAAACTGTCCCATCTCCACGCCGTGACAGTTGAACTCGTAGTCCTTGAGCTGCAGAGCCTTGGCAAGGGCGGCGCGCTTGAGCCGAGCCTCAGGGGTGTTGTCTTTGCGGTTACGAACCTGCTCGGCCATCTCCTGCTCGTTCTTCGCTTTGTCGAACCCGAGAGCCGTAAAGATGTCGGCGAACTCGCGCGCCGACTTGTTGGCGCGCAACACGATTTGCTTCGCTACGGGTGCACGCTCGGGTGAGTAGGTATCCAAGAGTTCCGGCCCGGCGTATCCCTTGATCACGGACGCAAATTTCCAGGCGAGGTTGTAGGAATCCT
Source organism: Microbacteriaceae bacterium (assembly GCA_044233055.1). Lineage (GTDB taxonomy): Bacteria > Actinomycetota > Actinomycetes > Actinomycetales > Microbacteriaceae > UBA963. The sequence continues at coordinate 2,277 of JBIIKT010000081.1, read as the reverse complement.
GCACCGACGTGTTAGACCCGAGGCCGTTGCTCGGTGGGTGGCGGTGCACGGCATCTCCGCCACAAAAAACACGACCCTTCTGCAGGTGCGTGGCATACGTCTCGTTGACACCCCAGAGCGAGTAGCCCTGAATCTCCACCTCGAGATCCGGCATACCGAGAAGGTTGCGCACAATCTGGGTAGCCACTTCTTCGTTCATTTCGGGTGCGGGCTGGCTGATGTCATACCCCCATACAATGAGCCACTCGTCCCACGGCCGAACCATGCGCACGAGTCCCGTGCCGATGCCGCCCACGTTGGCGCCCGGTTGTACAACCCAGTAGAGAACCGAGGGGCGGTGGCCCACAAACTGCTCAATGTCTGCCTTGAACGTGATGTTCATCGAGCCCGCGATATCCATCGCGCCCTCAAAAGGGAGGCCGAGCTCGTCAGCAACTTTTGACCGACCACCATCGGCCGCATAGAGATACTTGGCCCGAATCGCGTACTCCGTTCCGGTCACCCGGTCGAGCACCGTCACGGTCACCCCGTCGGCGTCTTGCACGTGGCTGAGGTACTCGCTGGAGAAGCGTGCCTGGGTGCCCTCGCGCATGGCGTTCTTGACGAGGATTGGCTCGAGGTAGGTCTGCGGAATGTCGCAGTTGAGCGTGGGCGATGCCGACTCGTAGTCGGCGTGACGATCGGGGCGTGTTCCCCACGTAAGAATGCGGCCCAATTCTTCGCCCGCAATGGAGGTGCAAAAGACGGTGTCACCAATCATGTGGTGCGGGGTGGCCTCGGCGTTGACCTGATCCTCGATGCCCATCTCACGGAAGAATTCCATGGTGCGCTGGTTCGTGATGTGCGCACGGGGAGTGTTGGCTGTCCACCGGTACTTGGTGAGCATGATGTTCTTCACGCCGAGCCGGGACAGGGCCAGCGCCATGCTCGCACCCGCGGGGCCCGAACCGATGATGACCACGTCTGTTTCGACCATTGCCGAAGTGGGGACCTCGGTCTCGTCGATTCCATCACTAAAAACTGCCATGGGGTCACGCGCTTTCTGTTCAGGGCACCGTTGCCTTCTCACACACTAAAGCAGTCGCTCCCGCAGGGCGATAGCCTCAACACTGGAGGATATTCGCAATGACGTCTACCGCATCGAGCGAGAGGGCAGCCTCTTCTGCCGACGCACCGGTTAATCGTCCCCTCCGAACCGTGGCGACACTGTTGCGGCTTCGCCCCTACGTGAAGGGCGCGTATCCCCGGCTAGCGTTCGGGATTTTCATCGCCATCATCGGCGCGTTCGTTTCCCTCACCATTCCGGTGGTGATCTCCTGGATTGTGGATGGGCCGCTCACCACCAACGACCTGGCGCAGATCTTTCCCGCCGTGGGACTTGTCGCGGCCCTCGGTGTTCTCGAAGCTCTGCTCGTGTGGTTGCGCCGCTGGCTCGTTCTTCAGCCCGGCACGCACCTTGATGGCGGTATGCGCAAGGGGATACACAACCACCTGCAGCAACTCCCCGTTGCTTTTCACGACAAGTGGCAGAGCGGGCAGCTTCTCTCGCGCGCCATGAGCGACATCAACACCGTTCGCCGGTGGCTATCGTTCGGGTTCGTGATGCTCACCGTGAACGTCATCACCATCGTCGTGGGATTCACCATGCTGTTCTTCTGGAATCCCCTCATGGGGGCCGTTTTTACGGCCTGCTCCCTACCCATGCTCTTCTTCGGCATTCGGTTCGATCTGCGTTACAAGCGCCTTTCACGGGCCTCGCAGGATCAGTCGGGCGACGTGGCGACGAGCGTCGAGGAATCCGTGCACGGCATACGAGTTCTCAAGGCCTTCGGGCGTAGCTCGTTCGCCCTCGATGGGTTTGCCTCACGGGCCCGCCGATTGCGCGACACTGAGACCCGCAAGGGTGCGGCGGCCGGCAACTTCACGCTGAGCCTCACGACACTGGAGGCGGTGGCCTACGCCCTCGCTCTCCTCGTGGGCATCTATCTCGTGTCGAGCGGCGCCATCACGGTGGGTGTGCTGTTCGCGTTCTTCACGACCGCGGCGGTGCTGCGCTGGCCGCTGGACTCCATCGGATTTCTGCTTCAGTTGACCATCGATGCCCGAACGGCCATCCACCGCTTCTTCGAGGTGATGGACGAACCCGTTCGCGTCGACGAAGCCGCCGTGCCGGTGGAACTGCCCGCAACAAGTGGCTCGCTCGTCTTTGAGAACGTGTCGTTTGGCTTTGCCGATGCGCCGGCAGGCGCTACCCCGCTGTTGAGCGAGGTCAACCTT
>JBIIKT010000080.1:0-5143 GCA_044233055.1 Microbacteriaceae bacterium | reverse complement strand
CCAATCCGTGTGCCTCGGCTAGGGCACGCAGCCGAGCAGGAACCTCCGCGAGGGAATTCGCGTGCAGGGTGATGCCTCCGCCGGCGTGACCCGTGTTGAGGGCGGTGAGGAAGTCGAGCAGTTCGGGGCCGCGACACTCCCCCACCACCAGGCGATCGGGGCGCATGCGCAGAGCTTGCCTCACGAGCTCGCCCAGGCCGATGCCGCCCACCCCCTCACTGTTTGCTTGCCGCGCCTCGAGGCCGACGGCGCACGGATGCCGAACGTCGAGCTCTGCTACGTCTTCAATGGTGACAATTCGCTGATCGTGCGACACCTCGCCCAAAAGGGCGGCGAGCAGGGTGGTCTTGCCCGACCCGGTTGCCCCGGTGATGAGCACGTTCTCTCGATTCGCGATTGCCGCGCGCAGCCGCAGTTCACTTTCGGAAGTCATCATTCCGTGACCCGCGAGGTCGGCCAGCGTCCATCCGCGCGTGCGAGGAATGCGGATGGCAAGCGAAGTGCCCGAGCGAGATACTGGAGCGAGCACCGCGTGCACGCGCACCCCGTGATTCAAACGCGTATCGGCGATGGGGGTCAGCTGGTCGATGTGGCGACCACCTCGCGCCAGCAGTTCTTCGGCCAACGCTCGGGCCGCACTCTCGGAAACCTGAATGCCTGCCACCGCGTGAAGCCCCGAATCGTCGTCGACCCACACGCCAGTGGCCGGTGAAACAAGCACGTCGGTGACCGTGGGGTTGGTCATCAATTCTTCGATTCGACGAAGCATGACCACACCCTGACGCACTCCCAGGTGACTGAGGACGATGCGCGCGTGTCGGTGGAAAAAGGAAGGCGGCACCGGATGGGGGGAAACGGTGCCGCCTTCACGACACCAGATTGGGGGGAATCAAATGTGTCGCGATGTCGGTCGTTACAACCGACTCAAGAAATCGTATATCGAGACAGGTGTAAAGACCCTCAATTTTGCAACACCTGTGGAAAATCCTCCAGAGTGGAACAGAACATAATTCTGGGCGGAACGTCACCTCACCTCCAGCCATCAGATGCTCTGACCGAGTATCGAAGCGATACTCTAGGGGTGACGGGCACACAGAGGTGCCGCCAGCACACGAGGTGAGACGTAACGTGAACGCACACAGTGACAGCCCGATGCCCGAATCGCGTCGGTTTGCGCCCTCGGCGGAATTTGTCGCTCGCTCGGTAACCGACGCAAAAATTTATGCCGACGGGCAAGCCGGGCCAGAATTTTGGGCCGATCAGTCGCGCGACCTTCTGCACTGGCACACGCCGTTTACCCAAACCCTCGACTGGACGAACGCACCTTTTGCGAAGTGGTTTGCCGATGGCCAACTCAACGTGAGCTACAACTGCCTCGACCGTCACGTGGCCGAGGGTCGGGGAGACCGCGTGGCCCTGAACTGGGAGGGTGAGCCCGGCGACTCCCGAAGCATCACCTACGCAGAGCTGACCGCCGAAGTTAAGCGTGCCGCCAACGTGCTCACGAGCCTGGGCATTCAGGCGAGCGACCGCGTGGCCATCTACATGCCGCTCATCCCCGAGGCCATCGTGGCCATGCTGGCAGTGGCCCGGATCGGCGCGATCCACTCGGTGGTGTTCGGCGGGTTTAGCGCCGAGTCGCTGCGCAGTCGCGTGGATGATGCCGGCGCCAAGCTCGTAATTACGGCCGACGGCGGATATCGCAAGGGCAACGTATTTGCTCTCAAGCCGGTTGTTGACGAGGCCCTCGCGGCCGACGGTGGTCAGGCAACGGTCACCAACGTTCTCGTGGTTCGACGCGGAAACAACGACATTGAGTGGCACGAGGGTCGCGACCTGTGGTGGCACGAATCCGTCGACAGCGCACCCACCGAGCACGTTGCGCAGGCCTTCCCCGCCGAACAGCCTCTCTTCATTCTCTACACGAGTGGCACCACGGGTAAGCCCAAGGGGATTTTGCACACCTCCGGCGGCTATCTCACCCAGGCTGCGTTCACACACAAGCACGTCTTCGACCTGCACTCCGAGACCGACATCTACTGGTGCACCGCCGACGTGGGATGGATTACGGGACACACCTACGTCGTTTACGGTCCGCTGGCCAACGGGGCTACGCAAGTTATCTACGAAGGCACGCCCGATAGCCCGCACCCGGGTCGCTGGTGGGAAATCATCGAGAAGTACCGGGTGAGCATCCTCTATACGGCGCCCACCGCAATCCGCTCGTTCATGAAGCTCGGGGCCGAGATTCCGAACACCTTCGACCTCTCAAGCCTGCGCCTGCTCGGCTCCGTGGGTGAGCCCATCAACCCGGAGGCGTGGATCTGGTATCGCGACGTGATTGGCTCGGGCACCACCCCCATCGTGGACACCTGGTGGCAGACCGAAACCGGCGCCATCATGATTTCGGCCCTTCCCGGAATCACCACGCTTAAGCCGGGAAGCGCGCAGGTTCCTATTCCGGGAATCTCAATCGACGTTGTCGACGATGATGGCAGCAGCCTGCCCAATGAGACCGCGGGACTGCTCGTGGTCGCCCAGCCGTGGCCGTCCATGCTCCGCGGAATCTGGGGCGACGACGACCGCTTCCGCGAGACCTACTGGGAGAAGTTCGGTGACAGGTACTTCGCCGGTGACGGCGCACGGCGCGACCTCGATGGTGACATCTGGCTGTTGGGCCGCGTCGACGACGTGATGAACGTTTCCGGGCACCGCCTGTCTACGGCCGAGATTGAATCGTCCCTGGTGGCCAACCCTATGGTGGCCGAGGCCGCCGTTGTGGGTGCCGCCGACGAAACCACGGGGCAGGCCGTGGTCGCCTTCGTAATTCTGCGCGCCAGCGAGGCGGGCAAGCTCGATCCCGCCGAGGCCAGCGCCGTGCTGCGCAAACACGTCGCCACGCAGATTGGCGCCATCGCGCGACCCGCCCGCGTGTACATCGTGGCCGAGCTCCCCAAAACGCGCAGCGGCAAGATCATGCGACGCCTTCTGCGCGATGTGGCCGAGGGTCGTGACATTGGCGACACCACAACCCTCACCGATCAGAACGTGCTCAACCTGATCAACGCTCAGGTCAACTAGTTGTCAGGGGCGAGACCGCGAGTGAGCTGCCTACTCGAACGCGACGATAACTTCAATCTCCACCGGGGAATCGAGCGGCAATACGGGCACACCCACGGCAGACCGCGCGTGGGCGCCCACCTCGCCAAAGATTTCGCCCAGCAGCTCCGAAGCGCCGTTGATGACGCCCGGCTGACCCGTGAACTCGGGGACTGACGCAACAAATCCCGTCACCTTTACTATCCGCGTGACGCGATCGAGGCTGCCGAGCACCCCTTTCACGGCAGCCAGCGCATTAAGAATGGCCAGGCGCGCGTAATCTTTAGCATCCGCCGCGGGGACGAGACCGTGACCATCTCCCACCTTGCCCGTGGCCGGAAGCGCGCCCGAGATGAACGGAAGTTGACCCGACGTGAAAACGAGATTGCCCGATATCACTGCCGGAACATATGCGGCAACGGGTGCCGCTACCTCAGGCAGCGTGATGCCGAGTTCGGCCAGGCGTGCTTCGACAGTCATGTGTGGACCCTTTCGGAAAGCTTTGTCATGTCAACCTAACGCGTGCGGCACGGCATCACGTTATGCAAGTGGCCGCTTGAGGTACGACACGAGCCCGCTCTCGGGACCCTGCACCACCTGCACGAGCTCCCAGCCGTCTTCACCCCACGCGTTCAACACAGCTTGCGGGTTGTGAATGGTGAGCGCAACGGTGGCGTATTCCCAAGAAATGGCATTCATTTGGTCTCCTTTTGGCTAGTTCCCAGCCTGTGGCGGGTAACCTAGAGTCTATGTTTGCCAAGGTACGCGAAAAGCGTCAACGCTCGGGGGCCGCCGGCGGAATTGCCGCCTTTGTGGGAATGAGCGCCGTAGCAGCGGTTCTCGTTGCGTCTTCTGTTACTCCAGCCATCGCCGTCGCCGGACTCACGGCCAACAGCACGCTCGGTATCTTCGACAACTTGCCCGACTACCTCGAAATCGATGACCTCGCTCAGAAGTCAACGATTTATGCCACCGCCGCCGATGGCACACCCGTCGTCCTCGCCACTTTCTACGCGCAGAACCGCGAAGACGTGACACTGGCGAACGTCTCCCCTTTCCTCAAGAATGCCGCCATCGCCTCAGAGGACCCGAGGTTCTATGAGCATGGCGGTGTCGACCTGTTTGGAACGGTTCGCGCCATTATCTCCAACGCCCTCACCGGCTCGACACAGGGTGGTTCGTCGATTACGCAGCAGTATGTCAAGAACGTGCTGGTGCAGAAAGCCGAAGACATCGCAGACCCGGTGGAGCGGAAGGCCGCCTACAACGAGGCGACGCAGGTGTCAGTTGATCGCAAGCTCAAAGAGATGAAGCTCTCCGTCGGAGTTGAGCAGAAGTACACCAAGAATCAGATTCTGGAGGGGTACCTCAACATCACGCCCTTTGGCGGCCGCGTTTACGGCGTCCAGGCCGCCGCGCGCTACTACTTTGGAAAGTCAGCCAAGGATGTCACGCTGGCCGAGGCGGCAACGCTCATCGCGATCATCAACAACCCGAGCGCGTATCGGCCCGATATCGAGGAAAACCAACAAGACAACAAGGACCGCCGCGACTACATTTTGGCGCGCATGCTTGAAAACGGCAAGATAACCCAGAAGGAACACGACACCGCGGTCAAGTCCCCGTTGAAGCTCACTATCACGGAAGCTTCCACGGGATGCCAGACCGCACCCGATGGAGCCGCGTACTTCTGCGACTACATCACCTGGGTGATTAAGAACGACAAGGCCTTCGGCGAGACAGAAGATGAGCGTTGGAACGCCTTCCAGCGCGGTGGCTGGAAGATTTACAGCTCCCTGAGTCTGCCCCTTCAGCAAACCGCGAGTCAGGCGATTTACGGCAATATTCCCACCGTCGTTGACTGGGGAAACATCGCCGGTGCAGCCGTCTCCGTGCAGGTCAACACCGGTCGAATCTTGGCCATGGCGCAGAGCAAGGATTACACCAACGACCCCGACCTCGCAGCCTCCGGCGGCAACTTCACCTCGATCAACTACAGCACCGACAAAGATTTTGGCGGGTCATCCGGTTTCCAGGCGGCGTC
>JBIIKT010000001.1:0-17626 GCA_044233055.1 Microbacteriaceae bacterium | reverse complement strand
GTGTCCACCTGATCGGTGATGCCCACGGAGGCGCGGCCGAGGCCTACGCCAACGGTCGCTAGAACGTGTGCCGGATGTGGGACTTGAACCCACACGTCCTTACGGACAAAGCATTTTGAGTGCTCCGCGTCTGCCATTCCGCCAATCCGGCTGGCACATTGTTTCTGCAGACATATTCTAGGCTGGAGTCGTGACCGAAGAAGACACGTCCGCAAGCACCGCCCGGAGGGTGGTCGTTGCCGAAGATGAAGCGCTGATCCGCATGGACATTGTTGAAACCCTCCGCGACAACGGCTTCATTGTTGTGGGCGAAGCCGGCGACGGCGAGCGTGCCGTAGAGCTGGCGATTGAACTTCGGCCCGACCTCGTAGTGATGGACGTCAAGATGCCCAAGCTCGATGGAATCTCCGCTGCCGAGCGTCTTTCCAAAGACAACATCGCACCGGTTGTTCTTCTCACCGCATTTAGTCAGAAGGAGTTGGTCAACCGCGCCAGCGAAGCCGGCGCCATGGCGTATGTGGTCAAGCCCTTCTCACCCAACGATTTGTTGCCCGCAATTGAAATCGCTCTGTCCCGCTACGCGCAGATCCAAGCCCTCGAGTCAGAGGTCGCCGATCTAGCCGAACGCTTTGAAACACGAAAGATTGTCGACATTGCGAAAGGGATTCTGAACGAAAAGATGGGCTTGACCGAGCCGGAAGCTTTCCGCTGGATTCAAAAGGCGTCCATGGATCGCCGTCTCACGATGAAGGACGTAGCTGTGACCATCATCGATCAGCTCGGAGCACTGCCGCAGGCCTAACTCGCTGCCTTCTTGATCAGATTCGTGATGCGAACGGTCGACAATCGCTTGCCCTCTTCGTTGGTGCACACAATCTCGTGGGTGGTAAGCGTGCGACCGAGGTGCAGAGATCGGCAGGTGCCAATTACAAAGCCACTGATTCCGCTACCCGTGTGACTCGCGTTTACCTCGATACCGACAGCGGTGCCCAGGCCGTTCTGGTGCGCATACACATTGGCGGCAATGGAACCCATGCTCTCGCCGAGAACAACGAACGAGCCGCCGTGCAGGATGCCAAATGTCTGCGTGTTGCCTTCGACCGGCATCGTAGCCACAGAGTACTCCGGAGAGAGTTCGTGCCACTCTATTCCCATGCTGAGAGCCAAAAGCCCCTGATCCTTGCCCAGAATCGTCGTCAAATCCATAATCGGCGGCCTTACAAAACCCGACATCTCGTGCTCTTTCACTCGTAAGAAACGCCTCAGAATCGGGGGGTGATTCGGGCGATAGGCTTAGGCTCATGCCCGCCGAAACACAGCCTACTCTCCTCATTATTGATGGACATTCGCTGGCATTTCGGGCGTTTTACGCGCTTCCTGTGGATAGCTTCCAGACCGCAGACGGACAGCATACGAATGCGATTCATGGCTTCATCTCGATGATGCTCAATCTGTTGGCAAAGGAGAAGCCCACCCACATTGCCGTAGCGTTCGACATCTCGCGCTACAGCTTCCGCACCAAGGAGTACCCCGAGTACAAGGGCACCCGCGGTGAGACACCTGCCGAGTTCATTGGCCAAGTTCCGCTTCTCCAGGACGCCCTGCACGCCATGAACATCACAACACTCACTAAAGAGGACTTCGAGGCCGACGACATTTTGGCGACTCTTGCCACGCAGGGGCGCGCAGCCGGTCATCACGTGCTCGTTGTCTCAGGGGATCGCGACACCATTCAGCTCGTGAACGATGATGTCACGCTGCTCTATCCTTCTAAACAGGGTGTGAGTGAACTTACCCGCTACAACGCAGAGAAGGTCATGGAACGCTACGGCGTTCGCCCCGAGCAATACCCGGACATTGCTGCGCTGGTCGGAGAAACGAGTGACAACTTGCCCGGCGTGCCCAAGGTGGGGGAGAAGACCGCAGTCAAGTGGATCACCCAGTACGGTTCGCTCGACGAGATCTTGGCGCACCGAGACGAAATCCCCGGCGTTGTCGGCAATAACCTCCGTGAGTTCGTCGACAACGTCACCCGCAATCGTCGCCTTAACCACTTGGTCACCGACGTCGACTTACCCGTCGGACCGCAGGACCTGGCAATCGTTCCCATGAACGTTGACGCCGTTCGCGAGGTTTTTGCCAAGCTGGAGTTCCGCTCGCTGCTGGATCGCGTGCTGAAGCTAGCGGGGGTTGAGAAGGGCTCATCTGAGGGCACTAGCTCGACTGCCGCAGATACTCCAGCGTCAGCTTCTTCTCGAGCCGAAAAGTACACTCGTCCCGCTGTCGGCGCTCACGATGGCGCAGTTGCAGCATCGCATCGCTTTGCACACGGTGACGAACGACCAGCGCCCCAATCGCCACTCGGTGTCAGTCTGCTGGATGAGGAATTGGCTCAGTGGCTTCGAAACCACGCTTCGGACGAAGCCGTTCCTGTGGCCGTGTTTATTGAGTCACACGCTGGTGCGGCGATCAGCGTTGGCCTTGCCACGAGCAGTCACACCGCGGTCGTTCCCATTGGTGCAGTTCGCCAGGACATTGACCCGCTCATCACGTGGTTCACCGGCCCCACTCCGAAGACCCTCCACGGTGCCAAGACGGCCCTCAAGTCCCTCGCTGCCCTCAACATTGAGGTCGCCAACATCGCCCACGACACAGAGCTAGCCACGTGGATCATGTCTCCCGACGTAACGGCCCCGTCATTGGCTTCTGCGCTCAAGCTCTGTCTGGGAGAAGTTCTCCCCGAACCGCATCCGGATCAGCTCATCGACGAGAATGCTCTGGGCGTAGAACAGGCCGCTTGGCACGTTCATCGCCTCACGGATTGGCAGCGCGAGCGCATGACGGCCACGGAGCTTGGCCTCCTGGGCGATATCGAGTTGCCCACCGCCCGAGCGTTGGCTGCAATGGAGACGCGTGGAGTTTCGGTGAGCCGCGAGCGACTCACTGCGTTGGGCAATGACCTCGCCGGCCGAGCCCAGAGATTTCAAGACACCGCTTTTGAGATCATCGGGCGTGAGGTCAATCTGTCGTCACCCAAGCAGTTGCAAGATGTGCTCTTCACCCAGTTGGCAATGCCGCCCACAAAGAAGATGAAGACAGGGTTCACCACTGATGCGGCAGCTCTCGCCGACCTGCAGATCACCAATCCTCACCCCTTTCTTGACTCACTGATGGGGTATCGCGAAACCACGAAGCTCAAGCAGATGGTAGAGACGCTCACCCAATCGATTGCGCCAGACAATCGCATCCACACCTCCTACGTTCAAACCGGTACGAGCACCGGGCGTCTCAGTAGTGCAAATCCGAATCTGCAGAACATCCCCGTGCGTTCTGGTGACGGTCGGGAGATTCGCGAAGCATTCCAGGCAGGGGAGGGCTATGACGCCATTTTGACCGCCGACTATAGTCAGATTGAGATGCGCATCATGGCGCACTTCTCGCAGGATGCCGGCCTCATTGAAGCCTTTACCGCAGGCGAAGATCTGCACCGCTTTGTGGGTGCCCGCATTTTTGGCGTCGATCCGGCAGACGTGACGCCTGAGATGCGCACAAAGGTGAAAGCGATGAGCTACGGCCTGGCGTACGGGCTGTCCGCCTTTGGTCTGGCGCGGCAGTTGCGCATCGATAACAAAGAGGCAAAGACGCTCATGGGCGATTACTTCGAGCGTTTCGGCGGAGTTCGCGACTACCTGCGCTCTGTTGTCGACGAGGCACGAGAGCGCGGATACACCGAGACCCTTTTGGGGCGGCGGCGTCCCTTCCCCGACCTGACCAGCCCAAACCACATTCTTCGTGCCAACGCAGAACGTCAAGCACTTAATGCGCCGATGCAGGGCACCGCAGCCGACATCATGAAACTTGCCATGAACCGTATCGAGCAACAGCTCGTTGCCGAGGGCTTGACCTCACGACTTCTCATGCAGGTGCACGATGAATTGCTGCTCGAGGTCACCACATCCGAAGTTGACCGAGTCCAGGAACTCGTCACGCATCACATGAGTTCTGCCGCAACACTGTCTGTTCCCCTCGACGTGCAGGTGGGGCGCGGACGCACGTGGAACGAGGCAGCACACTAGTCCTGACCACTCGCGACTGATGCAACGGTGCGACGCAACGGTGGGGTGCGAGGGTGCCGTGCGGTGTGGCGTTGGGAAGGGACGTTTTGGGCGGTACGGCCCCGGAAGGTAGTATATATCTAGCACAACTGTGCGCTGTATCCGTTTGCCTCGTTCTGCCGAGCCCCCGGTTCGGAAAGTACGAGGCCTGATTTTGTCCCACTAGGAGCACCACCTACATGACATCCGCAACGACTCAGGCGAGCAAGCAGGTCGCCATTAACGACATTGGATCTGCTGAGGACTTTCTCGCCGCAGTCGAAAAGACGCTCAAGTTTTTCAACGACGGAGACCTCATCGAAGGAACCGTTGTCAAAATCGATCGTGACGAGGTTCTTCTCGACGTCGGTTACAAGACCGAGGGTGTTATTCCCTCCCGCGAACTCAGCATCAAGCACGATGTCGACCCCAATGACGTGGTCAAGGTCGGCGATGTGGTTGAGGCCCTCGTTCTTCAGAAGGAAGACAAAGAAGGACGCCTCATTCTCTCGAAGAAGCGCGCTCAGTATGAGCGTGCGTGGGGTGATGTCGAGAAGGTTCGCGACACCGACGGTGTCGTCACCGGTACGGTCATCGAGGTCGTCAAGGGCGGTCTTATCGTCGACATTGGTCTGCGTGGCTTCCTCCCTGCGTCGCTCATCGAACTGCGTCGTGTGCGCGACCTCACTCCCTACCTCGGTCAAGAGGTTGAGGCCAAGATTCTCGAGCTCGACAAGAACCGCAACAACGTTGTTCTGTCGCGTCGTGCGCTGCTCGAGCAGACACAGTCTGAGAGCCGCAGCTCGTTCCTCACGAACCTTCAAAAGGGTCAGATCCGCAAGGGTGTTGTCTCGTCCATCGTCAACTTTGGTGCGTTCGTTGACCTCGGCGGCGTCGACGGTCTTGTGCACGTTTCCGAACTGAGCTGGAAGCACATTGAGCACGCCAGCGAGGTCGTCGAGGTCGGCACGGAAGTGACCGTCGAGATCCTCGAGGTGGACATGGACCGCGAGCGTGTGTCGCTGTCGCTCAAGTCGACTCAGGAAGACCCCTGGCAGGTCTTCGCCCGCACACACGCCATTGGGCAGGTTGCACCGGGTAAGGTCACCAAGCTCGTTCCGTTTGGCGCTTTCGTTCGCGTTGCGGACGGCATTGAGGGCCTCGTGCACATTTCCGAGCTTTCGGGCAAGCACATCGAACTCGCCGAGCAGGTCGTTTCCGTTGGCGACGATGTGTTCGTCAAGGTGATTGACATCGACCTCGAGCGTCGCCGCATCTCGCTGAGCCTCAAGCAAGCTAATGAGGGCGTCGATTCAGAAGGCACCGAATTCGACCCAGCGCTCTACGGCATGCTCACCGAGTATGACGAGAAGGGCAACTACAAGTACCCGGATGGATTCGATCCCGAGACGAACGAGTGGCGTGACGGCTTTGAGACTCAGCGCGAGAAGTGGGAGCAGGACTACTCAGCTGCCCAGGCCCGTTGGGAACTTCACAAGACCCAAGTCAAAGCTATGGCCGAAGCGGAAGCGAAGGTCGTTGAGTCATCTCCCTCATCGTCCGCAGAGACTTCGGGCTCTTACTCAAGCGAAGCTGAATCAGCCGGCACGCTTGCCGACGACGAGTCACTTGCCGCGCTTCGCGACAAGCTCGCCGACAGCTAGGACACATCAGAAGTGAGCGAGGGGCGTCCGTGTGGCGCCCCTCGCGTCGTCTGTGCCCCGGCAACCGCACTCTAGGCTGGAATCATGTTGGTTGCACTCACGGGCGGAATCGCAGCGGGAAAGTCAACAGTTGCCGCAATGCTCGCAGACTGCGGCGCGACCATCGTTGACGCAGACGCGTTGGCCCGAGAGGCCGTCGCAGCTGGATCACCCGGGCTAGCCGCTGTGGTCCACGAGTTTGGGTCGCAGATTCTCACTGCCGACGGTCTTCTCGATCGTGCCGCACTAGGACGAATCATTTTTGATGATGAGGGTGCGCGCCGTCGGCTCGAGGCGATTGTTCATCCCGAGGTGGCCAGGCTTTCAGCCGAAGCTTTCGCGGCTGCCGCAGATAAGAATCCCGATGGCATCATCATCTATGACGTTCCGCTTCTCGTCGAAGCGGGACGGAAGGCCGAGTTCGAGGCAGTTATCGTTGTCGAGGCGTCTGATGACCTTCGCCTACGGAGACTCATGACCGAGCGTGGATTGACGCGAGAGGAAGCTGCGTCCCGCGTGGCGGCGCAGGCGACAAACGAACAACGACGTGCCGTGGCCGATTTTGTGGTGTCCACCGAGACAAGTCTGGATGAGACGCGACGTGAGGTTGGAAACGTCTACGAGAAGCTTCTTGCGATGTCGGCCAGTTGAGTGCCGAGCGAATCGGTGTGCGCCCGATGCAGGGGGCTCCCGCTCGACACGTCCGTAGACTGTGACTCATGCAGGCAACGCGAGCGAACAATCCGTTCAAGGTTGTCAGCGATTACGTTCCCAGTGGAGATCAGCCGGCGGCTATCGCCCAGCTCGCGTCGCGTTTGCGGGCGGGCGAGACGGACGTCGTGCTGTTGGGAGCCACGGGGACGGGCAAGTCGGCCACCACAGCGTGGCTCGTTGAAGAGCTTCAGCGACCGACACTGATACTCGCCCACAATAAGACTTTGGCGGCTCAGCTTGCCAGTGAGTTCCGCGAGCTGATGCCCAACAATGCCGTCGAGTACTTCGTCTCGTATTACGACTACTACCAGCCGGAAGCCTACGTTCCTCAGACGGACACCTTCATTGAGAAGGACTCCAGTATCAACGCTGAGGTTGAGCGGCTTCGCCACTCCACGACCACCTCTCTGCTGAGTCGACGAGACGTTGTGGTGGTGAGCACGGTTTCGTGCATCTACGGACTGGGCGCGCCAGAAGAGTACCTGAACGCGATGCTTCCTCTTGAAGTGGGCCAGCGCATTGGTCGTGACACGATTGCGCGGGCGTTTGTCAACATGCAGTACGCCAGAAATGATGTGGATTTCTCGCGTGGAAACTTTCGCGTGCGGGGCGACACGATCGAGATCATCCCCGTATACGAGGAGTTTGCGATTCGCATCGAACTCTTTGGCGACGAAATCGAAGCGCTGTACACACTGCATCCGCTCACGGCCGACATCATTGAACGCCACCAGTCGATTGCGGTCTTTCCCGCCACTCAATATGTGGCGAGTCCCGAGACTCTCAGCCGAGCCATCACCACAATCACGAGTGAACTCGACGAGCGGCTCGCCGAGTTCGAGCGCGCGGGCAAGTTGCTCGAAGCCCAGCGTTTGCGCATGCGCACCACCTTCGACATCGAGATGATGCAGCAGATTGGCTTCTGCTCGGGCATAGAGAACTATTCCCGACACATTGAAGCGCGCGAGCCGGGGCAGCCACCAACGTGTCTTCTCGACTACTTTCCCGACGACTTCCTGTGCGTGATTGATGAGTCGCATGTCACCGTGCCGCAGTTGGGCGGCATGTCGGAGGGAGATGCCTCGCGCAAACGAACGCTCGTGGAGCACGGTTTTCGCTTGCCCAGTGCGCTCGACAATCGTCCCCTGCGGTTCGACGAGTTCTCCGAACGCACGGGCCAAACCGTCTACCTATCGGCTACGCCTGGGAAATACGAAATGGGCATCGCCGACGGCGTTGTCGAGCAGATCATTCGACCCACTGGGCTCGTCGATCCACAAGTGGTGGTGAAGCCGTCCAAGGGACAGATTGACGACCTCCTCGAAGAGATTCGTTTGCGTGCCGGTCGCTCTGAACGCGTCTTGGTGACCACTCTCACCAAGAAGATGGCTGAGGAGCTCACCGCGTTCTTGGAAGAAGCGGGCGTGCGTGTTCGCTATCTGCACTCCGACGTCGATACCCTGCGACGTGTTGAGCTTCTCACCGAGCTCCGACAGGGCGTGTATGACGTTCTCGTCGGTATCAATCTCCTGCGCGAGGGTCTCGACCTTCCCGAGGTCTCCCTCGTGAGCATCCTGGATGCCGACAAGGAGGGCTTCTTGCGATCGGCCACCTCTCTCATTCAGACCATTGGTCGCGCGGCCCGAAACATTTCGGGAGAGGTGCACATGTATGCCGACACCGTCACGCGGTCGATGGCTGAGGCCATTGATGAGACCAATCGCCGTCGCGAGCGTCAAATCGCTTACAACCTCGAGAACGGAATCGATCCGCAGCCCCTGAAAAAGAAGATTGCCGACATCACGGTCATGCTGGCGCGGGAAGAAGCTGACACCGCAGAACTCATGAGCGACCTCGAGCGCCAACGCAAGAAGCCGCGATCGGGACAACGAGACAGAGGCGGATTGCCAAGGATTGCGGGGGAGGGCGTTGATGCCCTGGAGCAGCTGGTCTCCGAGCTCAACGAGCAGATGCTCTTGGCAGCGGCCGAACTCAAGTTCGAGCTGGCTGCTCGCTTACGCGACGAACTGTCCGAGGTTAAACGTGACCTCAGGGCGATTCGCACTGCCGGCCACGACTAGGGCGTGACGCAAGTTTTTTGCACGTTGCCGGGCGTCGGTCAAGGTCCTTTCGGCTCGTAGACTCGAAGCATGAGTCCCCTTGGTCGTAACACGCTGAGCGTTTCAGGTGCGCGTGTTCACAACCTGAAGAACGTGAACGTAGAGATTCCGCGTGACGCTCTTGTCGTGTTCACCGGACTCTCGGGTTCGGGAAAATCATCACTGGCGTTTGACACAATCTTCGCCGAAGGACAGCGCCGCTATGTGGAATCCCTGTCGGCGTACGCCCGGCAATTTCTCGGCCAAGTCGACCGACCAGATGTCGACTTCATTGAGGGACTCTCGCCCGCAGTCTCCATCGACCAAAAATCGACAAACCGAAACCCACGGTCAACGGTAGGAACAATTACCGAGATTTATGACTACATGCGTCTCCTGTGGGCGCGCATCGGTGTTCCGCACTGTCCCGAGTGTGACGCGGCAATTCAGTCACAGTCCGTCCAGCAGATTGCCGACCACCTCATGGGGCTTGACGGGGGCACGCGGTATCTAGTCGTCGCCCCGGTGGTGAGTGCGAAGAAGGGCGAATTTGTCGATCTCTTCGCGGAGTTGGCCAGTGCCGGCTACGCACGGGCTTTGGTTGACGGAGAGCAGATAAGTCTCACGGAGCCGCCGACCCTGAAGAAGTCCTACAAGCACGATATCTCGGTCATTGTCGACCGACTCGTCGCCGGTCCCGACACCTTGGGACGCCTCACCGACTCCCTCGAAACGGCCTTGAAGCTCACGAGCGGTGTGGTTGTGATCAACTACGTCGACCGAGAGGGTGAGTCTGCGTGGCAGAACTTCTCAGAGAAGCTGTCGTGCCCCAACGGTCACGACATTGCGGTGACCGAAATTGAACCCCGCACCTTCAGCTTCAACTCGCCGTTTGGAGCGTGCCCGGCGTGCTCTGGCCTCGGCACACGAATGTCGGTTGACGAGGATTTGCTCATTGGTGACGATGAGCTGAGCCTGGCCGACGGCGTGATCATTCCGTGGTCATCTCAGGGAAAGAGTCTGTACAACTACTACGAGAAGTTGCTCAACGGACTCGCGCGCGATCTTGACTTTGACCTCGACACTCCCTGGCGAGAACTGCCTGAGGAGATTCGCCAGGCAGTGCTAACCGGCAATGACTTCAACGTCAAGGTCCGCTGGAAAAACCGATACGGACGAGAAGTCGCCTACAGCTCCGGCTTCGAGGGAGTCATTCCCTACATCGAGCGCCAGTACTTGCAGGCAGAAACCGATGTGCAACGGGCCCGGTGGTCGGAGTTCTTGCGGGAAGTGCCCTGCCTCGAGTGTTCCGGTAAGCGTCTGCGTCCCGAGGTTCTCGCGGTGCGCGTTGCCGATCGTTCGATTTCCGACATCACCGAATTGTCATTGGCGGATGCCCAAGCGTTCATGAACGAGATTGCGCTCAGCGAGCGCGACGCGCACATCGCTGCCCAAGTCCTCCGAGAGATTCGGGCACGCCTGGCGTTCCTCGTTGAAGTGGGTCTCACGTATCTCACCCTCGGCCGAGCGGCCGGGAGCCTCTCGGGAGGAGAAGCTCAACGCATTCGGCTCGCCACGCAGATTGGCAGTGGTCTTACGGGCGTGCTGTACGTGCTCGACGAACCGAGCATCGGCCTGCACCAGCGTGATAACCGGCGCCTCATCGACACTCTGCTCAAACTGCGTGACTTGGGCAATACGCTCATCGTCGTTGAGCATGACGAAGACACGATTCACACTGCCGACTGGATTGTCGACATCGGACCGGGTGCAGGCACGCACGGGGGAGAGGTGGTCCATTCGGGCAGCGTTGCCGATCTTCTGCCCAACACGCGCTCACTCACCGCGGACTACCTTTCTGGACGAATTTCAATTGCCGTTCCAGAATCCCGGCGCGCTGTCGATCCAGAACGAGTACTTCGGGTGGAGGGCGCAGCGGCAAACAACCTTCAGCGTATTGACGTTGATTTCCCGCTGGGTGTGTTCACCGCCGTCACCGGCGTCTCTGGCTCGGGTAAATCCTCGCTGGTAAACGACATCCTCTACCGGTCATTGGCCAACACGCTCAACGGTGCTCGTTCCGTGCCATCCAAGCACAAGCGCATCACGGGCATCGATCAGCTCGACAAGGTGGTGCACGTCGACCAAGCACCCATCGGCAGAACTCCGCGCTCGAATCCGGCAACGTACACCGGCGTCTTTGACAAGATTCGAGCCCTCTTCGCCGAGACGTCCGAATCCAAGTTGCGCGGATATCAGCAGGGTCGATTCAGTTTTAATGTCAAAGGAGGGCGCTGTGAGGCGTGCTCGGGTGACGGCACCATCAAGATTGAGATGAACTTTCTGCCCGACGTTTACGTTGACTGTGAAGTCTGTCACGGGGCACGGTACAACCGCGAGACGCTCCAGGTTCGCTACAAGGGCAAGAACATTTCTGAGGTTCTCGACATGCCCATTAGTGAGGCTGCCGAGTTCTTTGAGCCGATCTCAGCCATTCATCGCTACCTGAAGACACTGGTCGATGTGGGGCTCGGTTACGTGCGTCTCGGCCAGAGTGCTACGACGCTCTCCGGTGGCGAGGCGCAGCGCGTCAAGCTGTCCACCGAGCTGCAGCGCCGCTCGAACGGTCGGACGGTTTACGTGCTCGACGAACCAACAACGGGTCTGCATTTTGAGGATGTGCGCAAACTCCTCATCGTTCTGCAGTCACTCGTGGAGAAGGGCAATACCGTCATCGTCATCGAACACAACCTCGATGTCATCAAGTCAGCAGATTGGGTGATCGACCTCGGGCCTGAGGGCGGCTCGGGCGGCGGTTTGGTTCTGGCTACCGGGACTCCCGAGGATGTTGCTCGCTCGTCGCAGAGTCACACAGCAGTCTTTCTGCGCGAGGTATTCGACCGCAAACGCTGACCATGGCCAACGAACTTGTCTTTAGACCGCCCACGGGCGATATCCCGACACAGCCGGGTGTTTACCGCTTTCTCGATGCAAACGGGCGCGTGCTCTATGTGGGGAAGGCGAAGAACCTCCGTGCGCGCCTGACGTCGTACTTTGCCCCACTCGCGTCACTGCACAACCGCACCCGTCGAATGGTGACGTCAGCCGTCGACGTCACGTGGACGGTGGTCAAGAGCGAGTTCGAGGCGCTGCAACTCGAATTCACGTGGATCAAGGAGTTCGATCCTCCGTTCAACGTTCAGTTCACCGATGACAAGTCATATCCCTACCTGGCGATTACTCTCGGAGACGATGTTCCACGAGTGGTCGTGACGCGGCGTCGCAACATTCCACGAGCCACTTACTTTGGACCCTTCACCAAGACGTGGGCGATTCGGGAGAGTCTCGATCTCCTGCTCAAGCCCTTTCCCGTGAGAACGTGTTCAGACAGCATCTATGCCCGCGCTCACAAGACGAATCGACCCTGTCTGCTCGGAGACATTGGTCGTTGTGCTGCGCCCTGTGTTGGTCGCGTCACTCCCGCAGAGCACGCGTCAATCGCGCACGAGCTGGCGTCGTTCATGGGCGGCGACAACGAGACCTTTACGACAAACATGCGCGAACGAATGCTTGAGGCTAGTGCCGCCCAAGACTACGAGACGGCAGCACGCTATCGGGACAATCTCGACGCCCTCACCACGGTCGCGGCAAAAAGCGCGGTCGTGCTCACCGAGGACCTTGATGCCGATGTCTTCGGTTTCGCGCGTGACGACCTGAGCGCCACTGTGCAACAGTTCATCGTTCGTGGCGGACGGGTTCGCGGTGTGCGTGCGTGGACGGTAGACACCGAGCTGGATGTCACCAGTTCCGACCTTGTTGACAGCATCATTCGTCAGGCATTCGTGAATGACGAGATCCCGGCTCCCGTCGTAATTCTTCCGGAACTGCCCGACGATGCCCCGGCTTTGAACCAGTGGCTGACCGCCCTCCGACGCAACCTGCTGGGAAAGTCGCGGGCGGCTGCCGTGCGGCTCACCGTGGCTCACCGCGGCGAAGCGCGCCGTCTTCTGGACACCGTCGTTATGAACGCGGGCGAGCAGCTCATTCAGTACAAGAATCGGCGGCTCAATGACTTCAGTACCCGCAGCCAAGCCCTCGCTGATATTCAGGACGCCATCGGGTTGAGTGAGCCTCCGTTGCGGATCGAATGCTTCGACATCAGCCATCTTCAGGGGACAGAGATTGTTGCCAGCATGGTGGTCTTTGAGGACGGGCTGCCGCGTAAAGCCCATTACCGAAAGTTTGCTCTGGCAGACGCCCGCGACGATACCGACGCAATGGCCCAGGTACTGACCCGACGCGTGGCCTACCTCGCACACACACCTGTTGAGGGCGAGAAGTCATCGTTTGCCTATCCGCCCGGTTTGTTTATCGTTGACGGGGGCCTCCCTCAAGTAAACGCGGCGCACGCTGTTCTTGTGCGAGAGGGGATCAATATTCCCGTCGTGGGAATCGCCAAGCGGCTCGAGGAACTCTGGCTCCCCGGCGCGGATTTCCCCGTCATCTTGCCGCGAGTCTCTGAAGCTCTCTTCATGGTGCAGCGGATTCGCGATGAGGCTCATCGCTTCGCCATCACCTTTCAGCGTCAACGACGCAAACGCGACATTTCCACGGTGCTCACGTCTGTTCCGGGACTTGGTGACAAGAAGGCCTCCGCCCTTCTTCGGCACTTTGGTTCTGTAGCGCAACTGAAGGCCGCTCGGATGGAGGACCTGAGTAGCGTCGCGGGAATCACTCCTGAACTTGCTCGAGCGGTGTTCCACACCCTGAACCCCGATGAGGCTCCCGCGGTAGGCTAGAGGCGCAAACCGCCAAACCAATCTGAAACGACATGCCTGATACTCCTCAAGAGCTCCTCATCCTCACCGGTATGTCCGGAGCGGGTCGTTCCACGGCCGCAAAGTCCTTAGAGGACATGGGCTGGTACGTTGTCGATAATCTGCCACCCGCCATGCTGCGGCCCCTCATTGAGTTGGCCTCTGCGGCCGGGTCAAACATGCCGCGGATTGCCGCCGTTTTCGACGTGCGCAGTGGATCGTTCTTTGCCGACCTCAAAGACATCGTTGCGTCGCTCCGGGCCGGCACCGATGTGAGCGTCGTGTTTCTTGACGCCACCGATGCCTCGCTGGTAACGCGCTTCGAGTCCGTCCGTCGACCGCATCCTCTGCAGGGTGACGGCACGATTCTCGACGGCATCGAGGCGGAGCGGATTCGACTGGCCGATGTCCGAGAGTACGCCGATGTCATCATCGATACGACAGACAAGAACATCCACCAGCTGTCCACCACAGTGGCTCAGATGTTCTCAAGCGCAGGCCAATCTCACCTTCGCGTCACCGTGGAGAGTTTCGGTTATAAGTACGGGACCCCGAGCGACGTTGACATCATGGCCGACGCACGATTCCTGCCCAATCCGTTCTGGGAACCTGACTTGGGGGCACAGAACGGCCAGGACCAGGCTGTTTCTGATTTCGTTTTGTCTAGTCCCGGAGCGGCCGAGTTTCTCGAGAGCTACACGCGTGCACTCCTTCCCGTGTGGGCTGGCTTTCGACGCGAGAACAAGAAGCACGTCACGCTTGCGATTGGCTGCACGGGCGGAAAACATCGGTCGGTTGCTCTCGTAGAATCGATTTCAGCGATGCTGCGGGATGTCCCCGGTCTCGACGTCAGCGTTAAGCATCGTGATCTCGGTCGCGAGTAGTAGAGGTGCACATGTCATCAACAAATTTGACCGCGGCCGTAAAGGGTGAACTGCGAGCAGTCGTGGGCGCCTCGCTTCCGCTGAGGGCGATGGAGCTCAGTTCCCTGCTGCGCTTTGCCGGAGGACTCCACACGATTTCCGGACGCATCGCCGTAGAGGTAGAACTCGACAACCAAGAGTTGGCCACGCGCGTCCGCAGAGACATCTCAGAGATTTACGGTCTCGCGAGCGAGGGTCGTCTCGCCCCCGTGGCGTCGGGTGATCCCACCTTCACTGTTCGGGTGGTTGAGCAGGGCGAGACTCTGGCGCGGCAAACGGGCCTTCTCGATGCACGTCGCCGGCCAATTCGGGGCCTTCCCAACAGACTGACCACGGGTAACCTTGACGAGCTGGCAGCCGTCTGGCGGGGAGCATTCCTTGCAGCGGGTGCCCTCACCGACCCGGGCCGTCAAGCGGCGATAGACGTTGTTGCGCCCACCAACGAGGCCGCCATGGCGCTCGTGGGGGCGGCTCATCGTCTCGGGATATCCGCCAAGGCCCGAGAGGTGCGAGGAGTTCATCGGGTTGTCGTTCGCGAAGACGACGCTATTTCCTCTCTTCTCTCGCTCATGGGCGCGACGGCCAGCATCGGGCTGTGGGAACAGTTGAGAACGCGACGCGAGGTGCGCGCGACTGCCAACCGTCTGGTCAACTTTGATGACGCCAATCTGCGTCGCAGCGCTCAGGCAGCGGTTGCCGCGTGCGCGCGAGTCGAACGCGCACTCGAGATACTGGGCGAAGACATTCCAGAGCACCTGATGTATGCGGGCCGACTTCGGCTTGACCATCGGGAGGCCTCACTCGATGAACTGGGGCATTTCGCCGATCCCCCGATGACGAAAGACGCGGTGGCGGGTCGCATTCGACGACTATTGGCCCTGGCAGACAAGACCGCGAAGGATCTGGGCATTCCGTCGACGGACGCAAGCCTCCCCGACGACCTCGATGTCGGGTAGCTCGGCTGCGTCCCATAGACTAGAACCCGAAGGTACCGTCGTTTAGCGCTTTATCGCGCGCGTCATTCAAGGAGCAAACTGTGCCCGTTTACGTCCTGCCCGAGCTCGATTACGACTACTCGGCCCTCGCACCTCACATCAGTGCGACCATCATGGAGCTGCATCACAGCAAGCACCACGCCGCTTACGTGGCCGGTGCCAACACCACACTCGACAAACTCGCTGAGGCCCGAGACGCAAACGATTTTGCGAACATTAACCGCCTCGAAAAGGATCTTGCTTTTCACCTCGGCGGACACACAAACCACTCCATTTTCTGGAAGAACCTTGCGCCACAGGCAGGTGGACGCCCTGAGGGTGAATTGGTGTCAGCTATCGACGAGTACTTCGGCAGCTTCGACAAGTTCCAGGCTCACTTCACCGCAACAGCAATGGGCATTCAGGGCTCGGGCTGGGCTTTCCTGGCCTACGACGTCGTGGGTAAGCGGCTCATCATCGAGCAGCTTTTCGATCAGCAGTCAAACATTGCTGCCGCCAGCATTCCGCTGCTCACCCTTGACATGTGGGAGCACGCCTTCTACCTCGACTACAAGAACGTCAAGGCCGACTACGTTACGGCGTTCTGGAACATCGTTAACTGGGCAGACGTGTCTGCCCGATTTAGCGCAGCACACAAACATGGGAGTGCATCACTGCTCTTCTAAACCAGGCCGTTCGCGATAACCCTTGAGACGGCGCGAACGGGATACATAACAGAAAATTGGAGACGCAATTGACGGTTAAGGTTGGAATTAATGGGTTTGGTCGCATAGGCCGCAACTACTTTCGAGCCGCTCTGGCCCAAGGGGCAGACATCGACATTGTTGCGGTGAACGACCTCACCGAGAACAAGGTACTTGCCCATCTGCTGAAGTATGACTCCATCACGGGTCGGCTCGACGCTGAGGTGAGTTACGACGAGAATGGCATCATTGTTGACGGAAAGCACATCACAGTGTTTGCGGAGCGCGAGCCCGGAAATCTTCCGTGGCGGTCGGTCGGCGTGGATATCGTGATCGAATCCACGGGACGCTTTACGAACGCTAAGGATGCTGCCAAGCACATTAGGGCTGGAGCGAAGAAGGTTCTCATTTCGGCGCCGGCCACCGGGGAGGACGCCACATTCGTGATGGGCGTCAATAATCACCTCTACGAACCCGAGGCACACCACATCATTTCGAACGCCTCCTGCACGACCAACTGTCTGGCTCCGCTGGCTAAGGTGTTCAACGACAATTTTGGAATCAAGTCGGGTCTCATGACCACCGTGCACGCCTACACCGCCGACCAGAATCTTCAGGACGGTCCCCACGCCGACCTACGTCGTGCCCGCGCTGCCGCCATCAATATTGTGCCGTCGACTACGGGAGCCGCTAAGGCCATTGGGCTCGTGCTTCCCGAGCTCAAGGGCAAGTTGGATGGTTTTGCGCTCCGGGTACCCGTTCCCACGGGCTCGATCACCGACCTCACGGTCGAAATGGAACGACCTGCGACTCGGCAGGAGATTCTGACTGCTTACAAGCAGGCAGCCGACGGTGGTCTTGCGGGCATTCTGAGGTACACCGACGACGAGATTGTTTCGAGTGACATCGTCTCCGACCCGCACTCGTCAGTGTTCGACGCCGGTTTGCTTCGCGTGCTCGGCAACCAGGTGAAGCTGTCCAGCTGGTACGACAATGAGTGGGGCTACAGTAATCGCCTCGTTGATTTAACCGAGTTTGTTGCGGAGCGTCTGTAGCAACATGACGCTTCGCACTCTCGATTCTCTCGGTAACCTTCGCGGCAAGAAGGTCCTGGTGCGATGTGACATTAACGTTCCGCTCGCCGACAACATCATTACCGACGACGGTCGAATTCGCGCATCACTGCCAACAATTGCGCGTCTGCGCGAGAGTGGCGCGAAGGTTATTGTGCTCAGCCATCTGGGTCGCCCCGAGGGCGCTCCCGACGAGCGCTTCAGCTTGGCACCAGCAGCCCGTCGACTCGGCGAACTCTTAGACACGAAGGTTGTACTCGCAACGGACACGGTTGGTGCGTCGGCACACGAATCGGTGTCACAGATGTCTGACGGGGACGTCGTGGTGCTCGAGAACGTGCGCTTCAACCCGGAGGAGACATCCAAGGACGACGGCGAGCGATCTTCCTTTGCGGCGCTGTTGGCGGCATTGGGCGATGCTTACGTTTCTGACGGCTTCGGAGTCGTCCACCGGAAACAGGCCAGCGTCTTCGAGTTGGCGAAAGCACTCCCCAGCGCAGCCGGTTTGTTGATTGAGACAGAGTT
>JBIIKT010000079.1:0-5267 GCA_044233055.1 Microbacteriaceae bacterium | reverse complement strand
GTGATCAGCGTTGCCTTCGACGGTCTTGCGACATCTCGCTGACTAGTCCTCTTTTGACACCAGCGTGAGCACGTCGTACGTGGCCACCGTTTCATCGCTCTGGTTGACGAGAACGGCATCCCACCGCACCTCGCCGTAAACCTCGTTCTCTCGCGGGGTGATCTGTTTTGCGGTGAGCGTCACGCGCACCCGATCGCCGGGTGACACGGGCGTAAGGAACCGCAGGTTTTCAAGACCGTAGTTGGCAAGTACCGGGCCCGGAGCAGGGTCAACGAACAATCCCGCCGCCCACGCCAACAGAAGGTATCCGTGGGCGACCCTTCCGGGGAAGAACGGGTTCGCCGCTGCGGCTTCTTCGTCGGTGTGTGCGTAGAACGTGTCCCCGCTGAACTCGGCAAAGTGCCCAATGTCTTCGAGGGTAATCTCACGCTCTTCAGACACGATGCGGTCACCGGTGCGAAGTCGCGAGAGTGGTTTGCGGAAGGGATGCTCGCCCTCAGCCACCGCAGCGCCGCCGCGCCATTGTTCGGTGAGCCCACTGAGGACATCGGGCGACCCTTGGAGCGCTACGCGACGCATAAAGTGTTTCACCGCTCGGATACCGCCCAATTCTTCTCCGCCACCCGCACGACCCGGACCACCGTGAACGAGGTGCGGCACGGGCGATCCGTGACCGGTTGAGCTGCGGGCGACATCACGGTCGAGAACCAGAATGCGACCGTGGTAGGGCGCAATGAGCGATACGGTGCGTGCGACGAACGCGGGGTCGTGACTACACACGGTGGCCACGAGCGAACCTCCGCCACGATTAGCGAGCCGCGCCGCATCGTCCGGCGACGAGTAGGTGACGATTGAGGCAATCGGACCAAACGCCTCAATGTCGTGCACGGCGTCGGCGTCGGCATTATCGAAGCGCAGAAGAACGGGCGACATGAACGCGCCGTCAGCGACGGAGCCCGTTGAGCCGCCGACGAGTTTCGCGTCGGGAGCGCCCGGGCTGCCGAAGACGATGCGGCCGCCGCCAGCGATCAGCGCTTCGACGCTGCGCACAACATCGTCGAGCTGTTCCATGCTCGCGAGTGGACCCATGGTCGTGCCCTCAGCGCGCGGATCACCCACCACAGTGCGCGTGGTGATGCGCTCAGCGATGGCAGCGACGAGGTCGTCTGCCACGGCTTCCGGCACGATGATGCGACGAATGCTCGTGCACTTCTGGCCCGCCTTCGTGGTCATCTCGGAGACAACAGAAGCCACGAACGCGTCGAATTCCGGTTCGGCTGCCGTGACATCCGGGCCAAGGATGGCGGCGTTGAGCGAATCCGCCTCTGCGGTGAAACGTATTCCCCTGCGAATGATGCCGGGGTGCATGGCGAGGCCCGCTGCGGTGTCGGCCGATCCGGTGAATGACACGTGATCGCGAACATCGAGCAGGTCTAGTACGTCGCGCGCTCCCCCGCACACCAGTTGCAACGATCCGTCGGGCAGGAGACCCGAGTCGACCATGACCCGCACTGCCGCCTCGGTGAGGATCGCCGTTGGCGTTGCGGGCTTGACGATTGAGGGAACGCCGGCGAGAAAAGCTGGCGCAAACTTCTCGAGCATGCCCCAGACCGGAAAGTTGAACGCGTTGATTTGAAACGAGACACCCGAGATGCGCTCGTAGACGTGCTGACCGCCGAACGATCCGTCTTTCGACAGGTTCTCGTGACCCCCGTCGACAATGCGCGTGTGCGTATTGGGCAGTTCCCGGCGACCCTTGGACGAATAGGTGAACAGCACGCCGATGCCCCCATCAACGTCGACAAGAGAGTCACGCCTGGTCGCTCCGGTTCTGTCACTCACCGCATAGAGATCTTCCTTCGCCTCGGTGAGCGCCGCGCCGAGCGCTTTGAGAATGAGCGCGCGCTGATGAAACGTGAGAGCGCCCAAGGAGCGCTGCCCCACGGTGCGTGCGTAATCGATGGCGCCCGCGAGGTCGAGTCCCTCGCTGCCAACGAGCGCAAGCTCCACACCCGTGGACGCATCTCGGATCGGCGAGCCGGTGGCAGCCCGCCACCATTTGCCCTGCACAAAACTCGGGAGTACCTGGATGTCAACGGCAGTCTTGGTCACGATGTGCTTTCCTTCGCTTGATGAACGGTCAGTAGAATGACGTCATGACGAACCCGCCATGGACGATTGAGCTCGGATCCCTCGACAACAAACTCGGCATCGTGGTTCTCGAAGAGTCTGCGCAGCGGGTCGTTGCCACCATGCCCGTGCACGGAAATACCCAGTCGTTTGGCCTGCTGCACGGCGGGGCCTCGATGGCCTTCGGCGAAGCACTCGGCTCGTGGGCTGCCGTGATCCACGCAAGCTCGCTGGGAAAAATGGCTGTGGGCTTGGATATCAGCGGCACCCACCATCGCGGTGCGCGCGACGGAGTCGTGACGGGAGTGGCCACGGCCATTCAGCTGGGAAAGACCGTCACCAGTCACGAGGTCGTGATTACAGACGAGGCAGGGGCTCGCCTGTGTACTGTGCGCATCACGAACCTGATTGTTGACAAACGCTAGTCGGCCCATCGATAGAACCCCTCGCCGCTCTTGCGTCCGAGCTTGCCGTCGGCGACCATCTGTCGAAGAAGAGCGGGGGGCTCGAATCGCTCGCCGAGTTCACTGTGCAGATACGTGGCGATTCCCAGTCTTACGTCGAGACCCACCATGTCCGTGAGACGCAGCGGGCCTACCGGGTGCTTGTAGCCCAACACCATTGCCGCATCGATGTCTTCGGCGGACGCAACGCCCTCCTGGAGCATACGGATTGCTTCGAGTGCAATAGCGACTCCGAGGCGTGAGCTCGCGAAGCCGGGCGAGTCGTTGACGGTGACCGGGGTCTTGCCCATCGCCTCGACCCACTGCTGAGCGCAGTCAACGAGCTCTGGCTGCGACCGCTCGCCCCGCACAATCTCAACGAGGGTTGAGCTGGGCACCGGGTTAAAGAAGTGCAGACCACAGAAGCGCTCGGGGCGGGCCAGTGACGCGGCGATCGAGGAGATAGACAGCGACGACGTGTTCGAGGCGAGCCAGGCGTCCGCACTGACAACCGCTTCGATTTTCGTGAGCATCTGCACCTTGAGGGCAAGATCTTCGGGCACGGCCTCGACAACGAGTCCGCTGCCCGCGAGGTCGGCCACATCAACCGTCGACGCAGAACGCGCAACAAGATTGTCGCGTGACTCTTCGGAAGTGCCTCGCGCAATGCTCGCGTCAATGGCCGTCGAGAGGGCTGCCAACGCGTGGGCTGCCGCCGTCTCGTCCCGTTCAAGAATGGTCACAGATGCTCCGGAGAGTAGAAAGGCGTGCGCGATGCCGGCCCCCATGCGGCCACCACCAATCACACCGACGTGAGAGGGGACGGTCATGAACGACGCCTTTCGAGAAATTCGGTCATTCGGCGATACTTCTCCGGCGATTCAAACAGCACCGCCTGTGTCTCGTTGTCAATGCGCGGATGCTCCGACCGATCTACCGCCATCACGCGCTTAGTCTCGCGCACCGCGAGTGGATCGAGTTTCGCGATGCGATCGGCCAGTGCCGCTGCCGCCGCATCAAGTTCTGCAGGCTCATGCACCTCGGTGACGAGCCGAGCGGTGAGCGCCTCATCGGCCGACAAAATTCGACCGGCCAGCAGGACTTCCTTTGCCAGCGGTTCGCCCACGAGTTCGGCCAGTCGCCAGGTGGCCCCGGCGGCGGCGATGATGCCCAGTGACGCTTCGGGGTTTCCAAAGCGCGAGCGATTCGACGCGATGCGAAAGTCTGCCGCATAGGCCAGCTCAGCGCCGCCGCCCAAGGCCCAGCCATCGATGACGGCAATCACCGGAGCGGGCAGCAACGCGATGCGGTGAAAGAGTGAGGAGTTGATTCCCTCGAGGGCGTCGGCAGCCCGGCGTTCACGAAGTTCAGCAATGTCGGCGCCCGAGGCAAAAACGCCGTCGGCTCCGCTCACAATAAGGATGCGTGGGTCTGCTTCGAGTTGCGCGCACACTGCATGTAGCTCGTCGACCATCGCCCTGTCGATAGCGTTCTTGACGGCAGGCCGATTGAGGCGAACGTGCAGCCGATCTGTCTTACTATCGTCAATCAGCAGGGTCGACGTCATCAGACAGCCTCCACGAGAAGCGCGGCTCCCTGGCCAACACCGACGCACATTGTGGCGAGTCCATGCTTCGCTCCGTTTCGTTCCATGCGACCGAGAAGGGTCACGAGCAAGCGTGTTCCCGATGCACCGAGCGGATGCCCGAGTGCTATTGCGCCACCGTCTGCATTCACGATTTCTTCGTCCAGGCCGATGAGACGCATGCTGGCAACCGCCTGAGTGGCGAATGCCTCGTTGAGTTCGACGGCCCCCAGTTGGTCGACACGAACGCCCGTGCGCGTCAGAAGTTTCTGTGTTGCGGGAACGGGGCCGAGGCCCATCACCTCGGGCGCGAGACCCGCGGATGCTCCCCCGACAATGCGTGCGCGGGGGGTGAGGCCGAGCCTCGCGATGGCTTCTCCGCTGGCGATGAGCACGGCGGCCGCGCCATCATTCAGCGTGGACGAGTTGCCCGCGGTGACGAGGGTTCCCGCCCGCACGACCGGCTTGAGCCCGGCGAGCACCTCGAGTGTTGTATTTGCGCGAGGCCCTTCATCTGTCGTTACGGTCACACCCTGTGGGGTCTCGACGGCAACAATCTCGCGCTCGAAGTGTCCCGCGGCCATGGCCGCGAGCGCGCGCTCGTGTGAGCGGAGAGCGAAGGCATCGGCCTCTGTTCTGGTGATGCCTTCGCGTTCACCAACAAACTCTCCCGTCTCGGTCATCGAGAATGTCGCCTTGTCGCGTGCCGCAAGGCGGGGATTGACGAATCGCCAGCCGAGTGACGAATCAACGATCTCCCCCGGCTTGCCGAAGGCCCGCTCGGGCTTGGCAAGAATCCATGGGGCGCGCGTCATCGATTCAACTCCCCCGGCAATGACAACGTCAGCCTCGCCGGCCTTGATCATGCTGGCAGCGAGATGCACGGCCGAGAGGCCGGACGCACACAGTCGATTTACCGTGATACCGGGAATCGAGTCGGGCAACCCCGCCAGCAAGACAGCCATGCGAGCGACATTGCGATTGTCTTCGCCCGCCTGGTTCGCATCGCCCAAGATCACGTCGTCGATCATCGCCGGGTCTATGCCACTGCGGGCAACAAGCTCGGCA
The DNA here is from genome assembly GCA_044233055.1 of Microbacteriaceae bacterium. GTDB lineage: Bacteria > Actinomycetota > Actinomycetes > Actinomycetales > Microbacteriaceae > UBA963. Next base: position 41 of record JBIIKT010000079.1, on the reverse strand, counting down.
ATCGCGATGCCGGCCAGGTCGTCAGGGCGCACGCTCGACAA
>JBIIKT010000078.1:0-5403 GCA_044233055.1 Microbacteriaceae bacterium | reverse complement strand
ACGTGACCGACTGGGAAGTCAACGAGTACGTCGCAGATTTCTAAGCCGCTGAGACTCTCCACGGGCTAAATCTTTTCTCAGAATGGGGCTTGACTACTGCGCCAAACATCTGCAGAGTTGAGGAAGTCGTTTTTGTCCAAACGATTATCTTGTCCCACGAACTCAATGAGGAGATTCGACATGTCTACCGTAGAAAAGCAAGGCACGTCCTTGAAGAAGGGACGCCTCGGCATCCTGGGGATTGTCTTTTTCGTCGTCGCCGCTTCGGCGCCCCTAGTCGGAATGACCGGAGCAGTTCCGGTCGCCATGTTGGTAGGAAACGGCGCCGGCGTTCCGGGAACCTATCTTGCCGTCGGAATCATCTTGCTCGTCTTTAGCGTTGGCTACACCGCAATGAGCAACAAGGTGACAAACGCCGGTGCCTTCTTTGCCTATGTGGGCAAGGGACTCGGAACAAACATGGGAGTCGGATCGGCTTTCGTGTCAATCGTGGGATACCTGACGATTCAACTCGCTGTCTACGGCTTCTTTGGAGCCATCGTGGCCGGTCAAATTGGCGCGCTGGGCCTGGATCTGCCGTGGTATGTCTGGTCCCTGATTGCCTGGGTTCTCGTCACCGCTTTGTCTCTCTTGCAGGTCGATGTTGGCGCCAAGGTGCTCGGTGTTCTCCTGATTCTCGAAGTTCTCGCGCTTGTCATCGTCGCCATCGCGATTCTGGCTAACGGTGGCCCCGAAGGGTGGAACATCGGCGCGTCGTTCGCTCCGGACGCGGTTCTTGCGGGCGGCATTGCCGGGGGAGCGGGAATTGCGTTTGCCTTTGCGTTCGCTTCCTTTATCGGCTTCGAGGCAACGGCCATCTACGGAGAGGAATCCAAAGATCCCAAGAAGACGGTTCGCCGGGCGACCTACTGGGCTATCGGAATCCTGACCGTTCTTTTCGCCGTCATCTCGTTCGCCCTGGTGACCGGTATGGGTGCCAATGGAATCTTCGATCAGGTGGCTGAGCGCTCGGCCGTGGAGGGTGTCCCCCTCGCCGACCCGGCAGCCGTCCTTTTCTCTCTCGCATCAGAGTACGTCGGTCCGTGGTTGCCGCCGGTGATGAGTTGGCTCGTTATCTCGAGCCTCTTTGCGGGACTACTCGCGCTCCAGAACAGCGCCAGCCGCTACTTCTTCGCCATGGGTCGCGGTGGGGTGCTCCCCGCCGCCTTTGCGCGCACCAACAAAGCCGGCGCTCCCACCGCGGGTGTGATTCTCACCTCGATCATCGCAGCCATCGTGATCATCATTTTCGCTATCGCGAATCTTGACCCGGTCCTCAACCTGTTCTACTGGATGAGTGGCATCGCGGTGATTGCCATCGTGCTTGTCGAGATTCTGGTGAGCATTGCCGTCATTGCCTACTTCATCAAGAACACGGGAGCCAATGTCTGGCAAGGAAAGATCGCGCCAATCTTGGCGATCATCGGACTCGTCTTCGGTCAGTATCTGCTGATGAGCCGGTTCAACCTGCTTGCTGGCACGGTTGCTGACGGAGTCGACCCGAGCCTGCCGGAGAGTGCGTGGGCACTCAGTCCGCTCGGCTGGGTCTTGGTCCTGTTGCCGTTCATTGCACTCGTGGTGGGAATCCTGGTAGGCGCCATCAACAAGAAAGAGAACGCCAACCTCACAAAGGACATCCTGGGCTAGCGTTCGGCTTACGCCACCGCGTTGGGCGTGCTCCTCATCATGAGGAGCGCGCCCAACGACTTTTCACCGCGCTGCGCGTGGCTAAAGCGTGGGGTAGTCGTCCGCGTAGCGCGCCAGCACGTCGTCGATGCCCGCGTCGAGGGCCAGCCCACCTTTGTTCAGGTACAGGCCGCGCGTGCAGAAACGGCGCAGGTCGGCTTCGTTGTGCGAGACAAAGAAAAGGGTGCGCCCCGAACTCAACAACTCTTCGATGCGCTTGTAGCACTTGCTCTTGAAAGACTTGTCGCCGACGGCCAGCACCTCGTCGACCAGCAGAATCGGTTCCTCGAGCCTCGAAATCACGGCGAAGGCAATGCGCACCTTCATACCGCTCGACAGGTGCTTGTAGGGCGTGTCGATGAAGTCGGCAATTTCGGCAAAATCGATAATCTCGTCGAACGCGGCATCGATCTCTTGTTTCGTCATGCCGTGCAGTCCGGCCGTGAGATACACGTTGTCGCGCACACTGAGGTCGTCGACGAAGCCGCCCGTGATTTCGATCAGCGGGGCCACGCCCTGATGTACCTGCACGCGACCCTCGTCCGGCATGAGCACGCCGGCAACGAGCTTGAGCAGTGTGGACTTGCCCTGCCCATTGCGCCCCACCACGCCGATGGCTTCGCCCGGGGAGACCTCAAACGAGACATTGCGCAGCGGCCAAAACTCGCCCGGACGCACGCGGCGCTTGCGCGACCCAAAGAGGTCTTTGAAGCTCCGGCGACCGAGTCGATTTCTGCGGAATCGAATGCCGGCATCCGTCACTGTCATCACGGGTTCGGCCGACCCGGGCCGGGCGGAGTTCTTTGCGGTCACCATCAGAGCTCCTTCAACACGGTGCGCTCGCACCGGGAAAACACGAGCATGCCCACGAGGAGAAGAATGAGCGCCCAGCCGGCAGCACTGAGCGCCAGCCACGGGTTCCACGACTCAGCAAAAAACGCGCTGCGATATATGTCAAACAGGCCGGTGAGGGGATTTATTGCCGCCCAGGGCTGAAGCGCGGCGGGTAGGTCGGTGGTGCCGTAAATCACGGGCGACGCATAGAAGGCAAAGCGCAAAATGAGCCGCACCACGCGCTCGAGGTCGCGAAATAGAACCACGAGTGGCGCCACGATGAGACCGATGCCCACGGTGAGCACCGCCTGGATGGCGATGGCGAGCGGAAAGAGCAGGGCGTACCAGGTGAGTTGGGCGCCGGTGAAAAATGCGAAAACGGCCAATACTGGCAGCGCCAGCAAAAATTCGACGCCCTTGGCGAGCACGATGCGATTGACCCAGACGGTGCGGGGGAGTGATGTTGAGCGAACGAGTTTGCTCGCATTGATGAATGCGCGCGTGGAGTCGCCGACCGCTGAGTTGAACCACATCCACGGCAGCAGCGCCGAGAGCAGAAAGACGATGTAGGGGCCGGTTCCCGCGGGGCGCTGGAACACCTGCGTGAAGACGAACCAGTAGATCAGGCTCATCAGGAGCGGATCAAGAATCGACCAGAGATAGCCCAGCGCACTCGTGGAGTAGCGCACCTTGAGGTCGCGCGCGGTGAGTAACCAGAGGGCGTGCCGATAGCGCGTGCCCGATGTTCGCCGATGCGGCGACGGGCGGCTCTCGAGTGTCATGACCCTACCTTGACTCAGCGGCAGGCACGCGACCCTTAGACGAAGAGGTTGGCGCGCTCCAGATCGGCAGCGAAATCAATCTCGACGGCGTAGAGGTCGGAAATGTTTACCGGCTCGACAAGCAAATTGTTCTGCTCAATCGCCAACTCTAGTCCGCGTTCGAAGTAATCCTGGTTCTTGACGCGACCCAGCTGCGTGATGAGCGTGGCCTTTGAGGACGACGAAATGTAGTTGATGCCCACCGCCTCACCGAGGCCGCCAACGACGGTCTTGCTCAGTTCGCGAATATAGCCTTCGGGGGTCACGGTGTACTTGACCTCTTCGTCGGACACCGACGACGTGTTCACGGTCACGAACGACTGGTCGGATTCGATGAGGTGCGCCGAGCGCACGAGAACCTGTGGGTCAAACACAACATCACCGTTCATCCACAGCACGCCACCGTGTGCGCTCTCGCGTAGTGCGCGCAGGAGGCTCTGTGACGTGTTGGTGGTGTCGTACTCGTCGTTGTAGACAAACGTAGCCTCGGGGAACGCTTCAACGATAGCCTCGGCGCGGTAGCCGACAACGATGGTCACGGGCACGTTGCCGTAGGCCGCGCGGATGTTGTCCAGCTGCTGGCGCATGATGGTGCGACCATCGGCGAGCTCGGTGAGGGGCTTGGGCAGTGAACGACCCAGGCGACTGCCCATACCGGCGGCCAAGATAACAACAGAAAAAGTCATGAGAGATACTCCTCGGGAGAAAGGCGCAGGCCGTCCCGCAAAAAAACGGGGTTCCGACGCCAAAAATTGTGGTGACACCCCGTTATGTCATTCTCAGTTTACCTCACGTTCACCTGAAAAACCGGCATCCATGCCTGCCCTGATTGGTCACAATTGGCTAACGGTCACCTGCGCATCTGCCGTGCTGCGCTCGTAGAATGGCAGGTATGTGGCGCAACTCAGCAGATGACGACAAACAGCCTGACGTGGGTGGCACCTCGGTGCTCGAGCGCGAGGAGCAACTCATCACCCTCGACGAGGGCGATCACGAGCGTTTTTCGCACTTTGTTCAGAAGGAAAAGATCCTTGAGTCCGCCGTAACCGGCAAACCGGTGATCGCGCTCTGCGGCAAAGTGTGGACTCCGGGGCGGGATCCCGAGAAGTTTCCCGTGTGCCCCACGTGCAAAGAGATTTACGAGTCGTTAAATGAATAGAAACGCTCCCATTGGCGTTTTTGACTCGGGCGTGGGAGGACTCACGGTGGCGCGTGCCATTCGCGACTCACTCCCGCACGAGTCGCTGACCTACGTGGGCGACACGGCACACTCGCCCTACGGCAACAAATCCATGGCGGATGTGCGCGAATACTCCCTCGGTGTTCTCGATCAGCTCGTTGACGAGGGCGTCAAGATGTTGGTGATTGCGTGCAACACCGCCAGCGCGGCCATGCTCCGCGACGCGCGCGAACGCTACTCGGTCCCCGTGGTCGAGGTTATTCAGCCGGCGGTGCGTGCCGCCGTAGCGGCCACGCGTAACCACCGGGTGGGTGTTATCGGAACGACGGCCACCATCACCTCGCGCGCTTACCAAGACGCCTTTGCTGCGGCACCGCAGCTCGAGGTCTTCGCGCGGGACGCACCGCGCTTCGTGGAGTTTGTCGAGGCGGGGCAGACCAGTGGCGACGAGGTTTTGCGGGCCGCGCGCGAGTATCTTGGCCCGCTGATCGAGGCCGATGTCGACACGCTCGTTTTGGGCTGCACGCACTACCCGTTCTTGCGCGGCGCCATTGCGTATGTGATGGGCGAGAACGTTCGCCTCGTTGGCAGCGATAACGAGACAGCCAAGGACGTTTATCGAGAGCTTCTTAACAACGGTCTTGATCGCATCGCGTCGGAACCTCCGGTGTACCGTTACGAAGCGACGGGTCAGAACACGGCAGAATTTCTGCGCCTCGCCCGGCTGTTGCTGGGGCCGCAGGTCGACACCGTCGACTACACGCCCACCGGCATCATCGATTTATCCCACAACTAGATAGGGCTGACATGTCAGAAGAACGTCGCGCCGATGGGCGCACGCCG
>JBIIKT010000077.1:0-5440 GCA_044233055.1 Microbacteriaceae bacterium | reverse complement strand
CTCACGCGTCAGCCACTGCCAAAGGCGCGTACGTTCTCATCGACTGCGAGGGCACTCCCGACGTTCTCCTTCTCGCAACGGGTTCCGAGGTTCAATTGGCCGTGGCTGCCCGCGAGCAGCTGGCCAAATCGGGCGTGGCCGCTCGCGTGATTTCAGCACCCTGCTGGGAATGGTTTGGCGAGCAGTCGGACGAGTATCGCCAAACCGTCATTCCCTCGGGCGTTACCGCGCGCGTCAGCGTGGAAGCGGGCTTGGCCATGTCATGGGAGAAGTTCTTGGGCTCGCGCGGTCGCGCCGTGTCGATTGAGCACTATGGTGCGTCGGCAGACTACAAGACGCTGTTCCGGGAGTTCGGCATAACAACAGAGGCCGTTGTTGCCGCAGCGCTCGAATCGATTGCGGCGCCATAGCCACACCCGTGAATCACCACTGTGCACCTGCACTCCAGCACGGTAGACCATAAATTAATGACAACCGAAGGATGAATGTGACTTCTCCCACTGCGCAACTCTCACAGGCTGGTGTGAGCATTTGGCTTGACGACCTCTCGCGGGAGCGGATCAGGTCTGGATCGCTCGCGTCCCTCATCGCCACACACGATGTCGTTGGAGTGACCACGAATCCCACGATTTTCGCCGCGGCACTGACCGATGGTCAGTCCTACGCAGACCAAATGAAGGAATTAGCAGCCGCCGGAGTCGGGGCCGACGAAGCGGTTTTTCAGATCACCACGAGCGACGTTTCCGCAGCGTGTGAGATTTTTGAGCCCGTGTTCTTGAGCACGCATGGCGTCGACGGTCGCGTTTCCATCGAGGTCTCCCCCACGCTTGCTCACGACGCTCCCGGCACCGTTGCCGAAGCTAAGCGACTGTGGGACAAGATGGGGAAGGCAAATGCTCTCATCAAGATTCCGGCTACTCTGGCGGGACTCGAGGCGATCACCGAGGTTATCGGCGCAGGCATTTCGGTTAACGTCACTCTGATTTTTAGTCTTGCCCGCTACGACGCCGTTGTCGACGCCTATCTGGCCGGTCTTGAGAAGGCGCAGGCAGCAGGCATCGACCTTGCGTCCATCCACTCAGTCGCTTCGTTCTTCGTGTCACGGGTTGATACCGAAATTGATAGGCGCCTTGAGGCAATCGGTTCAGACGTTGCCCGAGGGTTGACGGGTATGGCTGGCCTGGCCAACGCCCGTCTCGCCTACGACCTGTACGAAGAGAAGTTTGCGACGCCTCACGCCGCGCGCCTTCTGACATCCGGCGCCAATCGCCAGCGGCCGCTCTGGGCGTCGACCGGCGTGAAAGATCCGAATCTTCCCGACACACTGTATGTCACGGAGCTGGTGGCCGCGGACGTGGTCAATACCATGCCCGAGAAAACTCTGATGGCGACCTTCGACCACGGCACGGTCTCGGGAGACACGATCACGCCTTACGTTGCAGCAGCCCGGGACTTTTTTGTGCAGTTGGCCTCCGCCGGCGTCGATATCGACGACGTGACCGACCAACTGGAACGCGAAGGCGTCGACAAGTTCATTGACTCCTGGGGCGAACTGCTCGAGACCGTTAACGCAGCCTTGGAGGCTAACCGATGAACTTTCGAGTGCATGTTTCAGGAACCACGAAGGATTATGTTGACGCCACGCTCCCGGGCCTGATCGAGAATTTCGTCGCGTCCCGAATCACCGACCAAGACCCCACTCTGTGGGGAAAGTCTGCTGAAGCGGAAGCATCCATTCGGCTCGGGTGGGTCGAGTCGGTCAACACGTCGCGACCGTTAGTTGCCGAAATTGACCAGCTGCGGTCTCAACTTCACGCCGCGGGTGTTAACCGCATTGTGCTCGCCGGCATGGGGGGCTCGTCACTTGCTCCGGAGGTTATCGCTCAGACCGCAAACGTCGAGCTCATCATTCTTGACTCAACTCACCCGGATCAGATCGCCGCAACTCTCTCCGACCGTCTCGCCAGCACAGCACTCGTGGTGAGCAGCAAGTCGGGCTCGACAGTCGAAACCGACAGCCAACGACGGGTTTTTGCCGAAGCCTTCGTCGCCGCCGGCATCAATCCCGCCGATCGCATCATTGTCGTGACTGACGCCGAGTCACCCCTCGATTCGTTGGCGCGAAAGGCGGGTTATCGCGTCTTCAACGCCGATCCCCACGTTGGCGGACGATTCTCGGCACTGACCGCGTTCGGGCTCGTTCCCGCTGGTCTTGCGGGAGTCGACATTGGAGAGATTCTGGACGAGGCCGCAGCAGCGTCACTTGAGCTCGCTATTGACCATGTCGAGAATCCGGGCCTGGTTCTCGGTGCCGCCCTGGCCGCCGGGCTCCCGGTGCGCAACAAGCTGGGATTCGTCTCTGACGGAACTCACATTGTAGGTCTCCCCGACTGGGTAGAGCAGTTGGTTGCCGAGTCCACCGGCAAGCAGGGCAAGGGACTTCTTCCTGTCGTTCTCAACAGCGTGAGCCATGAGCTTTCTGCAGATCTTCCGGATGTACAGATCGTCCGACTCGTAGACGATGCTTACGAACACCACCTCCTGAAGCACGATCGACACGTCGGCGACATTCTCGTGTCGGGCACACTCGGCGCTCAGTTCTTGGCGTGGGAGTACGCAACGGCCGTTGCGGGCATGCTTCTCGGCATCAACCCATTCGATCAGCCTGATGTCGAGTCGGCAAAGGTGGCAACTCGTGGACTACTTGATTCCCGCCCGTCGCCCACGTCGCCAGCGTTCACCGAGGGAACCATTGAGGTTCGCGCTCACGGTGATTTCCTCGGTACGGCCGCCACGGTCCGTGAGGCGATTTCGGCCCTTCTCGGAACGCTGGGTAGTGACGGATACGTTGCCGTCCAGGCCTACGCTGACCGCCTGGCTCTGACCCAGACCGCGGGAGTTCGCGATCTCATTGCCGGTCGCGCACAGCGACCGGTGACGTTTGGTTGGGGACCGCGCTTTTTGCACTCGACCGGTCAGTTCCACAAGGGCGGTCCAGCAGTCGGCGTCTTTATCCAGATTCTTCAGACGCCCACATCCGACGTCGCGATTCCCGACATGCCGTTTACATTTGGGCAACTTATTGCCGCACAGGCCGCGGGCGATTCCAACGTCTTGGCATCTCTGGGCCGGCCGGTCTTGACGCTCACGCTCACTGACTCCGGCTCGGACCTTAAGCCACTCTTTGAGGCGTTTAACTAGTCCATGCCCGCAGAAGACGAAGCACTTTTCACGAACCCTCTTCGGGTCGTGGAGGACCGTCGACTGAACCGAATTGCCGGTCCCTGCGGTCTCATCATTTTCGGCGTGACGGGCGACCTATCCCGCAAGAAACTGATGCCGGCCGTCTACGATCTGGCCAACCGAGGACTCTTGCCGCCGGGCTTTGCCCTCATCGGTTTTGCTCGAAGAGACTGGGCACACGAAGACTTCAAACAAATCGTTCACGATTCGGTTCGAGACAATGCGCGCACGGAGTTTCGCGAAGAGGTGTGGGAGCAGCTCGCCAAAGGCATCCGTTTTGTGCCCGGCGAGTTTACAGATGACAAGGCCTTCGACCGCCTCAAGACCACAATCACCGAGCTAGACGCAAAGATGGGCACGATGGGCAACCACGCGTTCTATCTGTCTATTCCACCGCGGTCCTTCCCTGTGGTCACAGAACAACTCAAACGCTCAGGATTGGCCGATCCTGCTCCCGAGCAGTGGCGGCGCGTGGTGATCGAAAAGCCCTTTGGGAGTGATCTCACCACAGCACGTGAATTGAACAGTGTGGTGGAGTCTGTTTTTCCCGCTGATTCTGTGTTTCGCATTGATCACTACCTCGGCAAGGAGACGGTTCAAAACATCCTCGCCCTGCGCTTTGCCAATCAGCTGTTCGAACCCCTGTGGAATGCGGAGCATGTTGACCATGTTCAAATCACTATGGCCGAAGACATCGGGGTCGGAGGCCGAGCGGGCTATTACGACGGCATCGGCGCTGCCCGGGACGTGATTCAGAACCATCTGCTCCAGCTTCTCGCCCTCACCGCGATGGAGGAGCCAATATCGTTTCATGCTGCCGACCTGCGCGCAGAGAAGGAGAAGGTTCTTGCGGCTGTTCGACTGCCCAAAGATTTAGGCTCCTCGACTGCACGAGGCCAGTACACGGGCGGTTGGCAAGGCGGAGAGCACGTGGTGGGTTTCCTTGACGAAGAGGGCATGAACCCTGACTCACTGACCGAGACCTACGCAGCAATGCGCTTGGACATCGGCACGCGCCGGTGGGCCGGTGTTCCCTTTTACCTGCGGGCCGGAAAGCGACTCGGTCGACGCGTGACGGAGATTGCTGTGGTGTTCAAACGTGCACCGCAATACCTCTTTGCCGAGCATCAAACCTCGGCCGTGGGTCAGAACGCGCTCGTCATCCGCGTTCAACCCGATGAGGGTGTGACCATTCGATTTGGATCGAAGGTTCCCGGTGCGGGCATGCAGGTGCGAGATGTCACGATGGATTTCGGCTACGGACACGCCTTCACCGAGGCAAGCCCAGAGGCGTACGAACGACTCATTCTCGACGTTCTCCTCGGTGATCCCCCACTCTTCCCTCGTCACGAGGAGGTTGAACTGAGCTGGAAGATTCTGGATCCCATCGAGGAGTTCTGGGCTACTCAGGGGAAACCCGAGGAGTACACTCCGGGCAGTTGGGGTCCAGCGAGTGCCGATGAGTTGATGGCTCGTGATGGACGCACCTGGAGGCGACCATGATTTTTGACATGCCCGATACGACCACGGCTCTCGTATCAAAATCGCTCGTCAGCATTCGGGAGGAGGGCGGTGCCGGCGCTCTTGGACGCGTTCTCACGCTGGTTATCTCAACGGCACCCGGTCTCGAGGAAGATGCAATTTCGGCAGCAAATGAGGCTTCTCGTGAGCACCCCATGCGCGTCATCGTGCTGAGCATCCCTCGGGAGAGTACCCACATCACAAACCGCCTCGACGCTGAGATTCGTGTGGGTGGTGACGCTGGAGCCAGTGAGGTGATTGTTCTTCGTGCCTACGGAGACGTGGGAAGTGATGAGCGGGGTCTCGTAACTGGACTACTTCTCCCGGATACTCCTGTCGTGGCCTGGTGGCCAAACGACGCCCCTCCCGTTGTCTCACAGAGTGCGCTGGGGAATATGGCCCAGTGTCGCATCACAGATTCAGCAGGCTCCTCCAACCCTATGGGTCGGCTCAGCGAACTGTCACAGACCTATGCTCCGGGGGATGCGGATTTTGCCTGGACACGCATTACCCCGTGGCGCACGCAGTTAGCGGCCGTACTCGACCAGCCTCCGCATGATCCCATCACCGGTGTATCTGTGTCGATGTCGGCCAACTCCCCGAGTGGTCGGTTGTTGGCGGCATGGCTCGCGCTGAGACTGGGCGTAGCCGTCTCGATTGAGTTGACCCACCACGT
>JBIIKT010000076.1:0-5508 GCA_044233055.1 Microbacteriaceae bacterium | reverse complement strand
CTCGCCTCTCTTGTGGGGCGCGACCTGCACACTCTCGGTGAGGCCATCGATGCCGGGCGCGAACTGGTTGCGGGCGGTATTGAAATTGCTCTCGTCAGCCTGGGTGGAGACGGCGCGCTGGGTGTGACGGCAGACGAGGTTGTCTGGGCCAAAGCCACGGCTCCCTCAGTGATCAACACCACGGGAGCAGGTGACGCCTTTCTTGCGGGGTTCCTGAGTCAGGTGATTTCTCGCGAAGCCGACCACCACGCTCAGGGCGTCCTTCCGCAACTGGATCTTCCCGCAGGGCTCGCGGCGGCCTGTTCCTGGGGTGCACTTGCGGTGTCACTTCCGACCACGCTGATTTCGTCGTTCGAGAACGCGCCCGAAGCTGAAATTCGGGACATCGATCCGGACTACCGACTCACCGAGAGCGCCAGCGTTCGCTACTAGGCCGCCGGCAGGGTGACCGTGAAGACGGTCTTGCCCTTGCGCGACTCCACGCGCACGGTGCCGCCGTGGGCAGTGACCACAGCGTTCACAATGGCCAAGCCGAGACCGGTGGTGCCCGTGGCGCGAGCTCGTGACGCGTCGCCGCGCGTAAACCGCTCGAACAGGGTGGCGAGGTCCTTCTTGGGGATTCCCGGGCCGTTGTCGGTAACAACAAGTTCAACGTGTTCACCTTGTGGCTCAATCCCCACGGTGACCACGGTTCCGGCAGGTGTGTGGACGCGCGCATTGGCGAGCAGGTTCACCACCACCTGATGGACGCGCGGGGCATCGCCGAGAATGAAGACCTGCTCGTCGGGCATGGTCATGCGCCAGTCGTGATCGGGGCCCGCCGCGTGGGCATCGCTCACAGCGTCACTCACAATCCGGCTGAGGTCGACTCGTTCGCGCTGCAGCTCGCGCCCCTCGTCGAGGCGGGCAAGCAGAAGGAGATCTTCTACAAGGCCGGTCATGCGCTCGGCCTCCGACTCAATGCGATCCAGTGAGTGGCGCACCCGTTCGGGCATCTTCTGCCCGGAGCGGCGGGTGAGCTCGGCATATCCCCGAATCGAGGCCAGCGGTGTTCTCAGCTCATGACTCGCGTCGGCCACAAAGCGGCGCACTTTGTCTTCGCTCTCGCGGCGAGCAGTGAGTGAGCGGTCAACGTGACCAAGCATGGCGTTCATGGCCGCCCCCACTTGACCAACCTCCGTGCGTGTATCGGTGTCTTGGATCGCGATGCGCTCAGTGATGGTTCCGCTGCCGGAAGCTAGAGGCAATTGAGACACGCGCGTGGCCGTTGCGGCAACGCGCTCGAGTGGGCGCAGTTCCCAGCGAACCACGAGTCGGCCAACAACGATGGCCGCGCCCACTCCCACAATGGTGACGATGAGAATAATGAAGACAAGTCGAGTTGTTGCCGCATCAACCTCATCCAGCGGAAGCCCGATGATCAGCAGTTGATCTCCGAACGACGCCGAAACCGCGCGGAAGGTGCCTTCGCCCTGAGTCTCCAAGGTGAAGGGGCGATCAGAGTCGCGCTCTGCCTGCCGAATACCGTCGATACTGAGCGTGCCCGCGGCGACAATCTGCGGATTCCCTCGTCGGTCAAGAATCCCCGCTGTCAGATCTCCGGAATCACTCACCAGGGCAACGAGCATGCCCGCCGACTGTCCCGGCGCGCGCAACACGCTTTGGGCATTGTCGTTGTCGTTACCCCTGTTGTTGCTGTTCCCGTTGTTGTTGTCGCGGCCGGGTCGGTTTTCATTATTCATCTGCGGTTTTACGGCGGCCTGCGAACGCTCGAGAGCATAAGCCAACTGCGCGTCGAGTCGATCGGTGAGAAACGACCGGAGTGCAAAAACACTCACGAGGCCGATCACGATGCTGGCCAGCACCAACAGGCTGGCCAGCGTCATGGTGAGCCGGCGGCGAAGCGTCCACGGGCGGCGGCGCTGCGATGCGCCCTCGCGGGGCGCACGAGAAGATGGTGCTGCTGAGCCAGCCATCTCTCTCACCTCCCGGGTTTGAGCAGGTAGCCCGCTCCACGAACCGTGTGGATCATGGGAACACCCTCGGCGTCAATCTTCTTGCGAAGGTAAGAAATGTAGATCTCCACGACGCTCGAACGACCGCCAAAGTCGTAACTCCACACGCGATCGAGAATCTGGGCCTTGCTCAGCACACGACGCGGGTTGCGCATGAGGTAGCGCAGCAATTCGAACTCGGTCGCCGTGAGCCCGATGTCGCGTCCGGCCCGAGAGACCTCATGGCTCTCTTCGTTCAGTTCGAGGTCGCCCACGGTAATCAGTGGCGACTCGTTGGCATCGACAACCAGAGTGGATCGGCGAATGAGCCCGCGCACCCGGGCAACAACCTCTTCCAAACTGAACGGCTTGGTCACGTAGTCGTCGCCACCGGCGGTCAGCCCCGCGATGCGGTCTTCGAGGGCATCCTTCGCGGTGAGAAAAAGTACCGGAGTGGTGTTGCCGTCGGCGCGGATGCGCTGCATGAGTTTGAGGCCGTCAAAGTCGGGAAGCATAATGTCGAGCACAGCGGCATCGGGCCGAAATTCACGCGCCACCTTTACCGCAGTGAGGCCGTCGGGTGCCGTTCGAACCTCCCAACCCTCCAACTTGAAAGCCATCTGGAGAAGGTCGGCCAGTGGTGCTTCATCGTCAACAACGAGAATGCGCACTGGTGAGCCGTCCGGGCGCGTGATGCGCGGGGTGGTTTCTTCATTTTGGTTGGTCACTCTTCCAGTATCCCTGTCGACCTATGAGTTTGCTATGAAGTCCACGTGAATTACTGTCGACGGCGCGCGCCGTGGCAAGTGTCGTTGGCTACCGACAGAATGAAGACATGACCGTTGCCCTCACCTACCGCGACCGAATGCTCGCCGACGGCAACGATAAGGGCGAGTGGATGCGCGTTCGCTCCACCGGCATCACCGCCACCGATGTGGCGCGCCTGAGTTCGCCCTCGGCCATCCCGCAGGCGGCACTCGAGAAGCTGCACGGTTCGTCGTTCACCGGCAACGCCTACACGCGCCACGGTCAGGATCGCGAGCCCGTCATTGCCGCCTGGGTTCTCGAGAACTTTGGCATCACGTCTAACCAGGGCCTGTTTCACGCCGCCTCAGACCGTCGGCACCTCGCCACGCCAGACGGCATTGGCGAGCTCGCCGAGGGCCTCGTGCTGGCCGAGATCAAAACGTCAGGAAAACCGCTCGACGAGATTCCGGCCAACTACATGCGCCAGATTCATTGGCAACAGTATGTGCTCGGCGCCGAACGAACGCTCTTCGTGTGGGAGCAACACAAAGACTTTGTTCCCCTGCACAGCGAACCGCGCATCCAATGGATTGAGCGCGACGACGACGCCATCGACGACGTTCTCAAGCGCGCCGGCGCACTGATTGCCGAGATCGTGCGGTTGCGTCAGGCGTCTGCCTAAGGGGCTGGCGTACCGACCTCGAGTGCCTCTGAACTATGCCCGCGGGGCGTCGGCCAGTGCGGTGAGAAAAGCGTCGTTGGCCACGGGGTCGCCGATGGTGATGCGGATGCCCTGGCCCGCAAACGGGCGAGCAATGATGCCGCGGGCCGTCAAGTGTGCGGCAACAGTGTCCGTGTTGTCGCCCAGTTGCAACCACGTGAAGTTGGCCTGCGACGGGGTGACATGCCATCCCTGCTCCGCGAGGGCCGCTTCGACTCGGGACCGCTCCGCGATGAGAACATCGATGCGCGCTTGGAGCTCCTCTTCGGCGGCCAGCGAAGCAACTCCGGCTGCCTGCGCCACGTCGGTGACGGCAAAGGGCATGGCGACCTTGCGCAATCCCTCCTGAATTTTCTCGCGCGCGATGGTGTACCCCAGCCGCAATCCCGCGAGCCCGTAAGCCTTGGAGAAAGTGTGCAGAACGGCAACGTTTTCGAACTCGCGGAACAGGTCGATGCCTCGCGCAGCCGCCGGATCGTTCTGGAAGTGCACGTAGGCCTCATCCACCACCACGAGTACACGCTTGGGAACCTGCGTAAGGAAATCGTGCAGGGCGTCGTGATCAACCGTGGGCCCGGTGGGGTTGTTCGGCGTGCACACAAAGATGACACGGGTCTTGTCGGTGATGGCCGCGAACATGGCGGGCAGGTCGTGTTTCAGTTCTGCCGTGAGCGGCACCTGCACGGGCGTCGCGCCGGCACCGCGGACGAGAATCGGGTACGCCTCAAACGAGCGCCAGGCGTACATCACCTCGTCGCCGGCACCCGCAAAGGCCCGGATGAGTTGCGCGGCAACTTCTACTGATCCGCCGCCGAAGGCGATCTCGTTTTCGGCCACCCCGTATCGCTCAGCAAGCAACCGGGTGAGCTCTGGCGCGGCCATGTCGGGGTACCGGTGCATATTCGACACGGCATCGGCCATGGCCGCAATCACGGAGGGCAGTGGCGGATACGGGTTTTCGTTCGACGAGAGTTTGTGCACGGGCCCGTCCCAGCCGTCCACGCTCGACTTCCCCGGCTTATAGACGGGGATCGACTTTATGTGCGAGGGCTGTTCAATCACCCTTCGAGGATACGCGGTGCGGGGCGTGTCTGTGAGGCGTGCCCGTGAGACGTGCCTGTGTGGCGTGCCTCTGATAATTGGCACGGAAACGAGAAGGGGCCCGCCGAGTGGCGAGCCCCTTCTCGTGGCGCCGAGTAACGCTGAGCGCTACCCAACAACCGTAATTGTTTAGAACGACTGCACGTCGAGCGGAATGCCGGGACCAAACGTGGTCGACACGGCACCCTTCTGGACGTAGCGGCCCTTCGACGACGACGGCTTGAGGCGAACAATCTCCTCGAGTGCCGTCGAGATGTTGTCGTTCAGCTGGTCTGCCGAGAAGCTCGCCTTGCCCACAATGAAGTGAACGTTGGAGTGCTTGTCGACTCGGAATTCGATCTTTCCGCCCTTGATGTCGGACACGGCCTTGGCCACATCCGGCGTCACGGTGCCCGTCTTGGGGTTGGGCATGAGGTTACGAGGACCGAGCACCTTTCCGAGGCGACCCACCTTACCCATGAGCTCCGGGGTCGACACAGCTGCATCGAACGCGGTGTAACCGTTGGCAATTTTCTCAATGAGCTCGTCGCCACCCACCTCGTCGGCACCGGCCTGCAGAGCAGCCTCGGCGGCGGGGCCGGTTGCGAACACAACCACGCGGGCCGTCTTACCCGTGCCGTGCGGCAGGATAACGGTTCCACGAATCATCTGGTCGGCCTTGCGGGGGTCAACACCGAGCTTGAGGGCCACCTCAACGGTGGAATCAAACTTGGCTGAACCCGTCTCACGCGCGAGCGCAACGGCTTCGGCGGGAGTGTAGAACTTGCCCTCTTCAATCTTGGCAACGGCGGCGATGTAGGCCTTTGACTTGGTTCCCATGTTCTGTCCTCCTAGCCCTCTACCGTGATGCCCATGGAACGCGCGGTTCCGGCAATGATCTTCTTGGCGCCCTCAAGGTCGTTGGCGTTGAGGTCGGCCATCTTCTGCTCGGCAATCGCCGACACC
>JBIIKT010000075.1:0-5515 GCA_044233055.1 Microbacteriaceae bacterium | reverse complement strand
CAGGCGGGGTGGGTTCGCGTTGATGATGCGGGCACGCAGATTTTTCCGCGCACCGACGCCGCCATCATCGTCTTGGTCACCGATGCCGACGATCGGGTGTTGCTCGGCAATAACGCCCTCTGGGAGGAGGACCGCTTCTCACTCCTCGCCGGCTATGTGGAACCGGGAGAATCCCTCGAGGATGCCGTGGTGAGAGAAGTGTTCGAAGAGTGTGGCCTGCGGGTGGTCGACCCCACCTACGTCGCTTCGCAGCCGTGGCCGTTTCCGGCGTCGCTCATGCTGGGATTCCGGGCGCGGCTTGCCGACGGTCAGGACGCCAACGCCATCATGGCCGACGGGGAAGAAATCCGTTCGTTGCGCTGGTTCACTCGAGAAGAGCTGACCACGGCGGCGGAAACAGATTCCATCAAACTGCCCGGTCCGGTATCGATTGCGCGTCACCTCCTTGAGGACTGGCTCGGCGCGTCGATATCGCAGGAGGACACGTGGCTGGGCAAGCGTTAGATCCGGAGAACATTCTCGCCGCCCTCGACGATGAACAGCGGCAAGTGGCAACGGCTCTCCGAGGTCCCGTGCGGGTGCTCGCGGGCGCGGGAACGGGCAAAACTCGTGCCATCACCCACCGCATCGCCTACGGCATTTCCACCGGCACCTATTCGCCGGAGCGCATTCTCGCCCTCACCTTTACACAGCGCGCCGCGGGGGAAATGCGCACCCGCCTGCGTGAGCTCGGCGCGCCCACCGTTTCGGCGCGCACATTCCACGCGTCAGCCCTTCGGCAACTTAACTATTTCTGGCCGCAGATCACCGGGGTTCCCGCGCCGCGACTCGTCGACGGCAAGGGGCGCCCGCTGGCCGAAGCGGCCGCAACGCTCGGGCTCAAGCTCGACACAGCCTCGTTGCGGGACGTGGCAGCCGAGGTGGAATGGCGCAAGGTCAACAATCTCACTCTCGATGCTTACGCTCTCCGCGCGGCGTCACGTGCAATGCCCGGAACCCTCACGGTTGAACAGTGCATCGATGTTCAACGAGCCTACGAACGCATAAAAGATGAACGTTCGTCGATTGACTTCGAAGACGTTCTGCTTCTGACCGCAGGACTTCTCGAGGGCGAGCCGCGCGTGGCGTTACAGGTGCACGAGCAGTATCGCTTTTTCGTCGTGGACGAGTTCCAAGACGTCTCGCCGCTCCAACACCGGTTGCTTGAGCTGTGGCGCGGAGATCGCACCGACGTGTGCGTTGTGGGCGACGCCAGTCAGACCATCTACTCGTTCACGGGCGCCACGAGTGACTACCTTCTCAACTTCGAAAATGAGTTTCCGAACGCGATTACCGTCGGGCTGGAACGCAACTATCGTTCGAGCGCTCCCATTGTGCGGGTGGCCAATGAGTTGATGCGTGATCGCGCCGGCGCCCTGGTGTTGCAGTCACGCAGCCAAGACGGCCCCGTCCCGACCGTTTCCTCCTTCGCCTCGGACCACGAAGAGGCGTACGGCGTCGCTGCTCGGATTCGTGCCGACATCGACTCGGGTCTGGCCGCTTCTGACATCGCCGTTCTGTATCGCACCAACGCACAGTCCGGAAACCTCGAGCGTGCCCTCACAGAGGCCAGCGTGAGCTACCAGGTTGCCGGCGCCACACGCTTTTTTGACCTGCCGGATGTGAAGCGCGCGCTGTTGGCCCTGCGGGGTTCGGCCGTCAATCCCATCGACGAGCCACTCTTCAAGTCTGTCAGCGACGTGATGCGGGCATTGGGCTGGACCCAGTCTGCGCCCGAATCCTCGGGAGCCGTGCGTGCCAAGTGGGAGGCCCTCAACGCCATTGTGGAGATGGCCGACGATGCGCCCGAAGGCTCGACGCTGCGAGAGTTCACCGACAACCTGCAGGCGCGGGCCGACGCGCGACACGAACCCACCATGAACGCGGTCACTCTGGCTTCCATCCACTCGGTGAAGGGACTCGAGTGGAGGGCTGTCTACATTGTGGGGGTTGCCGAGGGGCTGATTCCCATTAGCTACGCCACGGGCATTGATGCGGTTGCCGAGGAGCGCCGATTGCTCTACGTGGCGCTTACCCGCGCGGAGGAGCGACTTCACCTGTCGTGGTCGGCGTCGGGTTCGGGCCATCGACGAGCGCGAACGCGGTCTCGTTTCCTCGCGGAGTGTGGCACGAACACGCTGCGTGAGGTGTCGTCGCCATTGGGCGCCACCGACCGCTAGACACCTGAAAAATGAGCGCTCGTCCTGGCTCGGGCACGTCGGAGCCATCGAGCCAGCGCGTCACGCGCAGAGCAACCTCCTGAGTCATGCGATTCGTTTCAGCGGCCGCCGGTCGTCCGGCGGCCTGGGTAACCAACGCGCGCCTAGCCGAATCAACTTCGCATCGGGTCAACTCGATGCAGTGCCAGCAGGCCGTGCGGCCGGGGTCGATGAGCGGTCCAACGTGCACTTCGGTATCGAGCCACACCACGGGCAGGTGTCGAACCGACCGACGCAACCAACGACCGCATCGCTCTGGGGCGAGCACCATTGTCGCGACCACAATCGCGATGGCGGGCGTCGCGTCAACGCGTTGCGCTGGTGATCGTGCATCGCGCCCGGCGCCGGTGCGGGCATCGCCCCTACCTGTGCCGGTGTCGCCCCTGAGCTGAGGTGCTCCGATCATCGAGAAGCCGGCATCCGTGAGCGTGTGTGCAATTCGTGCGGCACCGAGCCCGCTGCCCTCCACCGCGACTCGCGGCAAGGCGGCACTGCCGGTGGACTCGAGGGCGGGTGCCACCCTCGCCAACAGATCCGACAGTTGGGAATCGGACATACCGCGCTGTGTGCCCAGGGCACGGAGCGAGACGTCGCTCACGCCCGAGTGCAGCGCAGACACCACATACTCCTCGGCGGGGGTGAGGTCCGAGAGTACGGCGCGGGGCGAGGCGAACCCCAGTTGAATTTCGGAGGGGGTGCGCCACAGCAGGGGCAATCGAGGGTCAATCCGCTTCATGGGTGCATCATGCAGGTCTCACGAATCGGTGGTGGCGAAGCGTCCACACGGAGCATCCACACGCAGTGTTCGCAGGCGGCGACTCAACGCAGCGGGCACCGCGAGCTGAGCGGCCTAGTTCTCGGGTGGTGGTCCGAAATCCTTGCCGTCGAGCAGTTCCTCGAGAGCCTTGTCCATGTCGTCGGGCGCGGGCGTTTCGCCGCGCGCTGCCGATTCCAGCCGAGCGATGAGTCCGGCCGGATTGTCGAGATCTTCCGAGGTGGGGACCACATCGGGGTGATCCCACAGCGCGTCACGCGCCTCAATGCCCACCGCGTCGGTGACGCTTTGCCACATCTTGACGGCGTCGCGCAGGCGGCGGGGTCGCAACTCGAGGCCCACGAGTGACGCGAGCGCCGACTCGGCCGGGCCGCCCGAGGCACGTCTGCGGCGAACCGTTTCGGCAATGGCATCAACGCGGGGCAGGCGCGTCGTGGCCGCGGTCGTGACCACGTCCACCCAGCCCTCAATGAGCGCGAGCTGATTCTCGAGGCGATCAAGAGCAGCCTGTTGTTCCGGTGTCTTTGGAGGAATGAGCGCACCGGCGCCGATGGCGTCACGCAGCTCTTCGGGATTGGCCGGATCGAAGTTGTTGGCAATCTCTTCGAGCCGGTCCTGGTTAATGCTGATGCCCCGGGCGAACTCGGTGACACCGGCAAGAAAATTCAGGCGCAACCATTTGGCATGCCGAAAGAGTCGGGCATAGGCGGTCTCGCGAACGGCGAGGTAGAGGTGAACCTGATCCATCGGGATGTCCAGGCCCTCGCCAAACTCGGCCATGTTCTGGGGGAGCAGGGCCGCCCGCCCGGTATCGAGAACCGGAATTCCCACGTCACCACCCGAGACGACCTCGGTGGAGAGTTGTCCCAAGACTTGGCCGAGCTGCATGGCGAAGAGCGTGCCGCCCACCTGGCGCATCATGTTGCTCGCCCCCGCAATGATTCCCTTCATCTCTTCGGGCGCCTGATCGTTGAGCACGGTGGTCATCGCTTCGGAGATGTTGAGCGCCACCGGTTCGGCGAGCTGCTGCCAGAGAGGAAACGTTTGTTCAATCCATTCCATGCGGGTGAGCAACTGGGGTGACTCGGCCGTGTCGGAGAGGTCGCACGCTTCCGCAAGCCACAGGGCGGAGACATGGAAAGCCTGGTCGATCTCGGCCCGGGCAATTGCCGTCACCGGGATCACGCTCTTGAGGGCAATCGACTTGGCCTGTTCCATGGCCATCGTCCAGTTAATGCCCTCACTGCCGGACGCGTTCATGGCGGCCTGCAACTGCGCCATCATTCGGGAGATGGCATCCGGGTCGGTGGGCAGACCGGCCGCACCGGCCAGTTTGCTCGGGTCTATCCCTTCGCGGCCCTCGAGGAACCCGCGCAGCATGTCGCGGAATTCTTCTTCGGGGTCGCGTTCGTTGTTATCGGTCACGTGCCCTCAAGCCACCTTTCAGGTTACGACTAATACGCTAGCCCTAACACCCTCCGAGAAAGCCCCTAGGCTTTGGGGATTAGTGCGCCGACGGCGAACACCCCGACGCGCCCCACACAGAGATTGCCTCGTGACACTCTTCTCACAGAACGACAACGCACAGCCCGGGCACGCGCCAACGCCCTCGGGTCGTCGCGCGCGGTGGCGCACACGGGGTGTCGTCTTAGTGTCCCTCGCGGCGTTGTTCGCACTTGCCTTCACCGCCATCCCCGTGCCCTTCGCCCTGGAGCAACCGGGCCCCTGGTGGAACACGCTCGGCAACCAATCAGTCTTCGAGGACTGCTCGCCGAACCCCACCGAGGAAGGCACCGAGCCGCTCATCGAGATTTCGGGAACAAAGACCTACCCCACATCGGGAGCGCTCGACCTCCTGACGGTATGCCTCCAGGGAACGCCCGAGTACATGCCCAACTGGTTCGACGTCATCCAGGCCTATCTCAGCCCGTCACAGTCGGTCATTCCCTTTGAGTACGTTTATCCAAAAGACCAGACGCAGGAAGAGCGCGACGAGTCGAACGCGGCCGAAATGGTTGACTCGCAGGGGGAGTCCGTCGCGGCGGCCATGACCTATCTGGGATACACGCTCGAGACCACCGCCGTCGTGGTGAGCACCTCGGCCGGTATGCCCGCCGACGGTGTGCTCCTGCCCGACGACATCGTGATCGCGTTGAACGATGTGCCGGTGTCGAGCATCGACGAACTTCGTTCGGCCCTTCAGGATGCCGGGTCGGTGAATCCGGTGGACATCACGGTGATTCGCGACGGTGCCACGCTCGTGACCACACTGACGCCCGTGTCGGATGACGGCACGACGCTCATCGGGCTCGTGGGCCAGACAGAATACAAGTATCCATTCGAGGTGACGATTTCGCTCAACGATGTGGGCGGACCCAGCGCCGGGATGATGTTCGCCCTGGGGATTGTGGATAAGGTCACCCCGGGAGAAATGACCGGCGGCAAGAATTTTGCGGGAACCGGAACCATCGACGCTGCGGGA
>JBIIKT010000074.1:0-5629 GCA_044233055.1 Microbacteriaceae bacterium | reverse complement strand
CCGAGGAGTTCAAATTCAGTCATGGCTCAAGACTAAACCGCAATGGCCGCTGCGAGCGTGAGTGAAATCGGCCTGGGCTATCCTGCCGGGTTCGAATCCAAAAAGTTGCGAACGGGAAGCAAGAACTTTTCATGAGAGAGATCTCCCGACTCAATGGCAAAAACCACACTGAGGATTGTGATGACCACCACGAGAACCGACATGCTCTGCACCCATTTATATCTTGGACTCGGGCCGGACGGGTAAGTGGAACTGGCAATAACCATGATGAGGCCAATCAGCATGAGCCCCCACATGAGAGAGTCTGGCAAGAGTTCCCCGGTGTGCCCGAGCCGAGCGTTGCGGGCGTTCTTGAAGTCGTCAAAGTTTGACACAAGAGAATCGACGAAAACGGGCGAAAGGTCGCCCGCCTCAGCGAGTCTCAACGTTGCCTGAGAAATCTCGAAAACCAGCTCGGTGGCGCGAGGGCTCTCGGCCAGCGTAGGAGCATCGGCAAGTTCGACGGTGATCGCCTCACGAGCGTAGGCCAGCAGTTTGTCTCGCAAACCGACAGACTCCTCTGTGGTGACCGTTCTCGTGTCTTGCGCAATGGCGGTGAGTGACGAGAACTCTCGCTGCACATCTTCGATGCCTGCGGCAGCAGCCTGCCACGCCGTCACAACGGCGAAACCGCCGAGGAACACCATGGCTGCGCCCACGAATCGCACAACGACGGTGGCAGTACCTTCATCGTTCCTTCTCTTCAGCGGTTTCTTGACGGTGCGATAAGTCAAGTAGACCGAGACCGCGATGAGGGGGCAAGCGACGATCAGGAGCTGAGCCCACAGGGGCAGGGTCAGAAACTGTTGCATGAGCGACAAGGGGAGTTCCACGGAGACGACTCTAGCCCAGACACTGCCTCGCCAAAAAAGGTTGGGACTGAGGATGTACTCGTCAATAGCGTGTGATGTGCCAGCTGAGCGCATTGCTCGTGGTGGAGATGGGGGGAATTGAACCCCCGTCCACTGCTGTGATTGTGAGTCTTCTACGGGTGTAGCAAGTGAAAGCGTTCTACTCGGCTCCGACCTTTGTCACTGGCACCTAAGTCGACGAGCCCAGCCCGAGTAAGTGTCCCGCGAGGCGCTCAGGCGTCATCTCACGGCAAGTTCTCTTAATGACGCCGAGAACGAAGGCGAGAACAGACCTTCGAACCGACGGACTTCAGGCTCGTTGCTCTAGGCAGCGAGGGCGAAGTCGGCGCGCTTTGTATTGGCACCTATAGTTTGCGGAGAGCGTTTACGAGATAGCTCCGCATCCTCGACCCGCTTCTCTCCCGCTCGCAGGCAATGTCGAAACCGATCATCCCCATGAGTGGCCCGCACTGGTTACGTCGCCCGAAGGCCGCGCTCAGTGCGGAGGCTGGTCACATCACACGCTATTGAGTTGAGAACCCGGTAAACCGGACATGCGCGATTTACTGCGCTATCGAAGGATACAACGCGCACCTGACAATAAACATTCCGATTGCGCCATTTGGTGCCGGCCGGAAGCCGGGTGGTCGGAGCTGGCTAGTCGCCCAGATTGCGCCTGGCAGAGATGGCCCGATCGGCCTCTCGCTTGTCTTGTCGCTCGCGCAGTGCGTGGCGCTTGTCATAATCCTTCTTTCCTTTGGCGAGCGCCAGCTCCACCTTGGCGCGGCCGTCGGTGAAGTAGAGCTTCAGCGGCACGAGCGTGTAGCCGCCCTCTTTAATCTTCTGACCGAGCTTCACGATCTCGGTCTTGTGCATGAGAAGCTTGCGCTTGCGCCGCGGAGAGTGGTTGTTCCAGGTGCCCTGGGTGTACTCGGGAATGTGAACGGCGTCGAGCCAACACTCGCCGTTCTCCACGAACGCGTAGCCATCGACCAACGATGCCCGGCCAGCACGAAGAGACTTGACCTCGGTGCCCGAGAGCACCATTCCCGCCTCAAAGGTGTCCTCAATGAGGTAATCGTGGCGCGCCTTACGGTTGGTGGCCACCACTTTTTCGCCGCGTTCCTTTGGCATGGTGCATCACCTCCCGTTGTTTACCCGCCGACCCCGTGCTCAAAGCACCAGTCTACGGCGCGACCTCAGACCAGAACGTTGCGCGCAAAACCCGGATAGTGCTTGGCCAAGCGGGCATCCGTGGTCCACAACTCGGTGCAGTCATGACGCTGCGCCGCCGCGATGTGCAGGGCGTCCGGCATGCCGGTGCCAGAATCGGCACGGAGTTGGGCTGCGCGAACGAAGACGTCCTCGCCCAAGGAGACGCGATCGAGCTTGGCAAACAGTTGCTGGTAGTGATCATGCAGTCGATAGTCCTTATCGCGCAGGGGCTTGACCAGGCACTCCATGACCACGAGCGGCGAGATACAAAACAGTTGGTCCGGCGATTCGGCCAGGCGCTGGCGAACCGCATTGCCCACGTTGCCATCGAGCTCGGTGGAATAGATGAGCACTCCCGAATCGAGGTAGATCACGTCCAGGCGTCGCGGTTCTCTTGCAATTGCGCCTCGATGTCCTGAATCGTTCGTGCCCGAAGCAGCGGTGCCGGATTCTGCGTGAGCCACGCTGCAAGGGCAGATCCGGTGTTCGTCGTCGCGGTATCAACCGGCACAAGGCGAACCGCGGGCTTGCCACGATTGGCGATCACCACTTCCTGGCCGTCAACCGCAGCGGCCACAAGTCGCGACAGCGAGTTCTTGGCGTCGAGCATGTTGACCGGCTTCATGGTGAGTCCTATCTGGCTAGATAACTTAGCCAGATTACCATGCTCATCGAGCTGGTTTCGATAGGTCGCGACGTGACCACTCAACCGGCGAAAACTAGGTCGCGACGTGACCACTCAACCGGCGATAACGGGGCTAGGCGAGGATGTTCACCGAGCGCGCGATAACGAGAGCCAGGAGGATGAACCCGCAGACAGACTGCACCCCCATGAGAATCTTGGCTCGTGCCGACAGCGGCATGGTGTCGGTGGGTGAGAAAGCCGTCATGTTGGTGAGCGACAGGTAGAGGTAGTCGATGAAGCCGGGACGCCAATCGGCCAGTTCAGACGACTGGTTCTTAACCTCGGTGACCGCGTCGGCGTCGTCATCCTGCACGAATTTGAAGTCCGGTCGGCCCAGTTTGTGGCGAGGCTGAGTTCCCCGACTCACCGGTCCCCCACGATCAAGCTCCCAGTACACGATGGCGAAGGCCACGATACTGGCCGCCCACACCTGAAGCGCGGTGAGCAGGATGCGGTAGCCGCCAGTTGAGCCACTCACGAGATCGACTATGAGCGAGCCCATGTCGGCCAAGTTCCCCGCCACCAAAACGAGGGCGAACGACACCGACAACCAGCGCGACCACGATGTTTCGCGGGTCAGCCGGTGGGGGTTGAGAATGATCAGCGGGACAAACATCAACACGGCGATTCCGATGAGCACTAGGCGAGGCACGAACTCCGCGGGCGTGAGTGCGTAGAGAAAGAGCATCACGATGAGCGAAACAAAGGCCGGCCAGCGCGCCTCGGCACGCCGACTCATTTCGGCGGGGACGGCACGTGCGCGTTGGGTTGCCACAGCGAGCTAAATCTTGAGGTACCGCGTGATGGCAAAGTTGGCCGAGAGCGCCGCCAGCACGCAACCCACGACAACCAGAATGGGAACCACGAGGAACGCATCGCCCAGACCCACAAACGACGTGAGCGGAACGCTCACCGCGAGGTAACCCCGCACAAAGAACTGTACGATTCCCACGATGGCACCGCCCGCCAGCACGGATCCGATGAACGCAGCAATCACGCCCTCGATGATGAACGGCGTTTGGATGAAGCCGTTGGACGCACCCACAAGTCTCATGATGCCGAGCTCGCGGCGACGCGAGAAGGCAGAGAGTCGGATGGTGGTGGCAATGAGAAGGACCGCTGCAATCAGCATGAGCGCAGCGATGCCGATAGCGGTGTAGCTGGCCGCGTTGAGGACAGAAAAAATCTGGTCGAGGTAGCTCCGCTGATCCGTCACGGCCTCAACTCCCGGCTGTGAGCCCAGCGCCTCCACGAGGAGCGCCGACTGTGACGGATCCTTGAGATTGACCCAGAACGTCTCGTTCAACTGGTCTGCGGTCACGTACTGAGCCACCGGATTACCGGAAAACTGCCTCTGGAAATTATCGAACGCCTGCTGGTGGTCTTCAAAGTAGTACTTGTCGATAAACGAGGCGAGCGTTGATCCGTCCAGCTCTGCCTTGATTCCGGCCAGTTGCGAGGCTGTCGCCGGGCCATCGGGGCAGGTTGTTTCGGGTGACACTTCGGTGCACATATAGACGGCCACCTGAGCCTTGTCATACCAAAAGCTCTTCATCTGGCCGATCTGCATCTGCATGAGAATGGCTGTGCCCACAAACGTGAGCGAGATGAACGTAACGAGCACCACGGAGACCACCATGGAGAAGTTGCGACGCAGCCCGTTGGCTACTTCACCCCAAACGAGTGCGAACCTCATGACACCGGCCCCACGTC
Organism: Microbacteriaceae bacterium; assembly: GCA_044233055.1. Taxonomy (GTDB): domain Bacteria; phylum Actinomycetota; class Actinomycetes; order Actinomycetales; family Microbacteriaceae; genus UBA963. The sequence continues at coordinate 1,126 of JBIIKT010000074.1, read as the reverse complement.
CTGGCCTTTTTCGGGTGAATTCTTGGTGCGGCTCCGCGCCGTCGACTTCGCCTGCGCTTTGAGGCGCTGGGTGGGAGTCATTCTGGCCAGGTCCTCGGGCGAGGGAACGCCGGCGTTGTAGCGGGGGTCATTCTCCGGGTCGATGCGCGGCACGGCCTGCGAATCGTTCATGGCAAAGAGTTCGCTGATGGCGCTCAGGTCGTCGGTGTCGTCGGATGCTTGGACCGAAAACTGGCTGGGCAGCTCGGGGACAGCATCAAGGGTCATCTCATCCAGGCCGGTGGTGCCCTCGAGGTGCACCCGCGGCACCACGAGGTCGGTGGTCTCAATAATCGGATTGGCTGCCACCGGTGGACGAGAAATGGGGCCCGTCTTGGCCTTGGCCGATCGACGCGCGAGGCGCGGAATCTCACCCGTGGCGTTCACCGACGTTTCGCCGCCCACTATGGGCATGGCCGCCGTGTGGCCGTATCCGGCATCGCGCTCGTCACGCACAATCTGACCAGCCGAGAGCTCGATGACGCGCTTCTTCATGCGATCAACGAAGTCGGCGGCGTGAGTGGCCATGACGACCGTGGTGCCGCCCGCGTTGATGGCTTCGAGCAAAGACATGATTCCCGCACTCGTTGCCGGGTCGAGGTTACCCGTGGGCTCATCCGCCAAGAGAAGGGCGGGCTTGTTCACGATCGCGCGTGCGATTGCCACGCGCTGCTGCTCGCCGCCCGAGAGTTCGTGTGGATAGCGCGACGCCTTGCCGGCGAGCCCCACCATCTTCAAGACATCCGGCACGGCGGATTGAATGTAGCCCTTGGACTTGCCAATCACCTGCAGCGAGAACGCCACGTTTTCGTGCACGGTCTTGTTGGGGAGCAGGCGGAAGTCTTGGAAAACAACACCGAGGCTGCGGCGGAAAAAGGGAATCTTGCGACTGGAGATGGTGCCGAGGTTTTGACCCAGCACGTGAATGGCTCCGCGCGTGGGTTTGTCCTCTTTAATAATCAACCGCAGGCACGACGATTTGCCCGATCCAGAGGCGCCCACCAGAAACACAAACTCACCTCGAAGGATTTCAAAGCTCACGTTGTTGAGTGCAGGGCGCGTCGAACCGCGGTACTGCTTGGTGACA
>JBIIKT010000073.1:0-5714 GCA_044233055.1 Microbacteriaceae bacterium | reverse complement strand
GGCACGGCCAACTACCACAACACCGATCCGAGCAAGGGCTTCCAGACGGAAGCCAAGCTCGATGGCGACGAGTGGGTTATCAACGGTCGCAAGATCTGGACCCCTCACGCTGCCGGCTGGGGAGGCAACATGGCCGACCTGCTCGCCGTGGCGGCCCGTGTCGACAAGGGAAAGTCTCCTCAGGAGGGCCTGTCGATGATCCTGGTACCCGGCAACACGCCCGGCGTCATCATCGAAGAGAACATTGAAGCGGTGGGTCAGCCCGGCGCCGTGTGCTGCATCGTGCGCTACGAGAACGTTCGGGTCCCTAAGGAGAACATCCTCGGCGAGGTGGGCATGGGAATCACGATTGCCGAGACCGCCTTCACCGCGACGGCCGGACTCGTGGGCATCATGGCCGTGGGCGTGGCCCGCAAGGCCTTCGGCATCGCGCTGGAGTTTGCGCGCACGCAGACCCGCGGCGGTTCCGTGCCCATCATCCAGCACCAGAACGTGGCCACAATCCTGTCTGACATGAAGGCAAAGATCGAAGCTGCGCGCTACCTCAGCTGGAAGGCCTGCTGGAACTTTGACCGTTCCATGGGCCAGAGCCAAGAACTCTCCATCATGAACAAGGTCTTCTCCTCGGAGCTCATGGTTGGTGTCATCACCGACGCCATGCGCGTGGTGGGCGTTGAGTCGTACCGCCAGCACACGGGTCTGATGGAACTCCTGCAGGACGCCATGGTCTACCCGCTCTTTGACGGCGGTAACGTGGGCGTTCGTCGCCTGCAGCTCCAGCGGATCCTCTCGGCCGAGGGATACGACCCCATGGCCGCGGCCGAAGCGCAGTTCTAGGAGAACAGCCCGACAGAAATCACTCTCGTGGGCGAACCGTCGCCTAACCGCTTCGAGCGCTCATCACCAGATGCGCCGTCAGACGCTTTTTGCGACTGGCGGCGCTTCTGTTTGAGTGAACGTTGCGTCCTGCGCAAAAGTCGACTCGCCAAACGGCGTGTGCGGCGTGCGGTCCACGCCAAACGAAAACACATCGGGACGCGCGTAGTGGCCCGAGCCGTCGGCGAAGAACTTGGCAAACGGAATGAGCGAGAGGTCGAGGTCTGCGTAAATGATGGCCTCGTCATCGCGGTGTGGATCACCCATCCACTTTCCATTGGGCGCGATGAAGCCGGTCATGCCACCACCCACGGTGGGCGCATCGGGTCCCTCGGGAACACCGAGCCGCTCCACGATTTCCTCCGAGATGCGACCCTGCACCACAATCACGAACGTCTGCGAGCAGATGGCGTGGGCCTGGGCGAGCGTGCCCGAGTAGTGATCGAAATCGTCGGCGTTCGGGTCGGCGTGCGTGGCGTTGATTGCCGGCCACGCCGCGATGTGAATCTGCTCACCGAGAGCTGCCAGCGCGTACTTGTTGAGGTCCATGCTGTGCTCGAAGCAGATGAGCCCACCGACCTTGGCGAAGCCCGTGTCGACCACGAAGACGTCACGACCGTCTCCACGGCCCCACACGGTGCGCTCGGCGTTGGTGGGGTGGAGTTTGCGGTGCTTGGCCACGAGTTCGCCGGTGGGCGCAAACCAGGCCTGTGTGTTGTAGAGGGTTCCGCCCTCGCGCTCGTCGACGCCCAAGCACACCCAGACGCCGGCTCGCTTACACGCCTCACCGATGGCCTGCGACTCTTTGCTCGGAAGTTCGATGGAGTTCAGGTACAGCTCGCGAAAGAACGGCGCAGCGTACTTCGTGGTGTGCGACCAGATCCAGTGCGGGTACCCGGGGAGGAATGTTTCGGGAAACGCAACCAGTTTGGCGCCGGCAGCGCCGGCCTCTTCAATGAAGGCGATGGTTTTCTCAACGCCCGCAGCGAGGTTGAGAAACGGGGCGGCGGCGTGCACAGCGGCGACCTTGACGATTTGCGAGAGTTGATCCATGGTCACAACCTAGGGTCCGTCTTATGCTCCGCACAAGGCAATTTGTGCGCCCGAGGACGCTCGGCAGATCGAAACAGATTCAGTTCTGAACGACGAGTCCCTCGTCAGATGATTCTTCCTCGATCTCGCGATGAAGCGCATCGCGCACGAGCCGGTACCAGAGGAAGAAGGCAAAGCCGGCAAACACCACCCACTCGATGGCGTAGAACACGTTGAGCCAGTTGAGCGAGGCGTCTGTGATGACAGGTATCGACTCGATGGTCTCCAGGCCGGTCGGCGGTTCGTCGAGAACGAGGTATCCCTCGTAATAGGTGGGCACGGTGAGGGGCCAAATGTTTGCCAGCGCGGCCACCGACATGGCCGTCAGTTGGGTGGGATCCGCTCCGGGGTCGGGTGCGGTGGGCTCCTGGGGAGGCATGAGGCGGCCCATCATGGGCATGAACGCTTGAGTCGTGATGGAGTCGCGGATGGTCGCAACAGCCGCGTCCGCCTCCTCGCGTGTGGCCGCCCAGCCCAGGGCTGCCGGAAGCGATGCCACGTCGCCATCGGTGAAGGTGGTGAGGCGACCAATCACCCAGTGGCCGACCACACCAAAGTTAAGCCGATTCTCGAGAACCATCACGCTGGACGTGTCGAGCTGGGCCTCCACCGTGATGCGACGTGCTGCGGCTGCCTCGGTCATGGGCACGCCGGGCGTGGCCAACGTGGACAGGGGCACGGCCCGCTGATCGGGAACGCTGTTTTGCGCCGAGCTGATTACGGCCCGCTCCACTTGCCACTTGCCCAACCACGCAAAGACGGCCGCTACGGCCATCACAAAAACGAGCAGAGCAATCCAGCGCGGTCGACGCGCTACCTGCCAGAAAGTCATGCGAAACCATCCTTACCCACCACTGCGTCCGCCACATGATGCCAGGCAGCTTCTGCTTCGATGTCGTTTCCGGTCTGTTCGGCCGCCAGCTCGGCTGTGGCCCGAGCCGTGTAATCCGCGACCTCGTGAGCTGTTCGTGCGGCATCCCAGCCGAGTTCGGCAGCCATGAGTTCGGCCGTGCGGTCGGCGGCCTGAATGGCACGATCGCGCGACTCGAAAACCAGCCGGGTGCGGCGCATGAGCACGTCGTCGAGGTGAAGTGCCATCTCGTAGCGGGCCGCAAAAACCACCTCGGCCTCGCGGTAGTCCTTCGTGCCGGGCAGAGTTGAGGCCAGCTCGGGTTGCGCCTCAATAATCTCAACAATCGCCTCAATCTCAGACCCGTAGCGCCCGAGCAGACGAGTGATCTGATAGCGCCCGAGGCCCGTGCGCCGAGCCCATTCCGCCCGACGGTTGACCGCCGCCGAGTAGCCATCGGCGCCAAGCAGGGCCACGTTCGCGGTGACCGATGCGGGCACGCGCGCCGCGAACGACAGCGGTAGATTGTCCACGGCGGCATCCACGGCATCCTTTGCCATCACGCGATACGTGGTCCACTTGCCGCCGGCAACAATGGTTACGCCGGGGGCGGGGTTTGACACGATGTGCTCGCGCGACAATTTCGACGTCTCGTCGGAATCCCCGGCAAGTAGGGGTCGGAGCCCGGCATACACGCCAACCACGTCATCGTTCGTGAGCGGGGTGGCGACGACTTTATTGATGTGCCCCAAGATGTAGTCGATATCGGCGCGTGTGGCCACGGGGTGCGCTGCATCGAGCGTCCACGCGGTGTCGGTGGTGCCAATGATCCAGAAGCGACCCCAGGGAATGACGAACAGCACGCTCTTTTCTGTACGCAGGAGCAAGCCCATGAGCGAGCGGAACCTGTCCTTCTCCACAAGAATGTGCACGCCCTTCGACATGCGCACCTCGAAGGTTTCGGGGTCTCCGATCATGTCCTGCAGTGTGCTGGACCACACGCCGGCGGCGACGATTACCTGCTTGGCCCGCACCTCGAACATGTCGCCTGTCATGTTGTCGCGCGCACGAACTCCGATAACGCGGTCACCGTCACGCAGAAGTTCGCTCACAAAGGTGCGCGTGGCGAGGTGGGCGCCGTAGTGGGCGGCCGTGCGCGCCAGTGTGGCCGCATAGCGTGCATCATCAACGTGCCCGTCGTAGTAGGTCATGCCGCCAACGGTGGCGTGTTCAGCCAGTCCCGGCGCGGCCAGCATCACCTGTCGCTTACTCAGGTGGCGGTGGTGGGGCACACCGGGGAGTCGGCCGCCCAGATACGACATGCCGTCGTAGAGCATCATGCCCGCACCGATGTAGGCACGTTCCCACACGTGGTGGTTCACCGGATAGAGAAAGCGGATGGGCGTCACGAGGTGCGGAGCGACGTGCTGAAGCAGGAGACCGCGTTCAGCCAGTGCCTCACGCACGAGTCCAAAGTTGAGCTGCTCGAGATAGCGAATTCCGCCGTGCACGAGTTTGCTCGAGAGCCCGGATGTTCCGCTGGCGACGTCGCGTGCCTCGAGAAGTCCCACGCTGAGTCCGCGCGTTGCCGCGTCGAGGGCGGTGCCGGTTCCCACAATTCCCGCACCCACCACAAGAATGTCGAGTTCCTGACTCGTCATCACCTCAAGGGCGCGAGCACGCGTCTCCTCGTTGATACCGAACGGGGATGCGGCGGTCACTACTCGGCCGATCGAATAACCGAGGTGCTGTCTCCTCCGTAGGGAGCAATGACAACCTCGACCTTTTGAAACTCTTTGATGTCGGAGTATCCGGTGGTGGCCATCGACCGGCGCAGGGCACCGATGAGATTCACCGTGCCATCGGCCGCTTGGGCCGGTCCGTTAAGAATTGCTTCGAGGGTGCCTACCTGTCCCACGCGCACACGTTCACCGCGCGGCAACTCGGCATGGTGAGCTTCGCCACCCCAGTGCCAGCCGCTACCGGGGGCGTCGGTGGCACGTGCGAGTGCCGCGCCCAGCATCACCGCGTCTGCGCCACACGCGATCGCCTTGACGATGTCGCCGGATGTGCCCAGTCCGCCGTCGGCAATCACGTGAACGTAGCGGCCGCCCGACTCATCGAGGTAGTCACGTCGCGCCGCCGCAACATCGGCAACGGCGGTAGCCATGGGGGCGTGAATGCCTAGTGTCGCGCGCGTGGTGGACGCTGCGCCGCCGCCAAAGCCCACGAGCACACCAGCGGCGCCAGTGCGCATGAGGTGTGTAGCCGCGCGGTAGGTGGCAGCGCCGCCCACAATCACGGGCACGTCGAGCTCGTAAATGAACTCCTTGAGATTCAGCGCCTCGTCCTGAGTCGAGACGTGCTCGGCCGAGACGGTGGTTCCACGAATCACGAACAGGTCGACCCCGGCCTTCACCACGGTCGAATAGAACTCCTGGGTGCGCTGAGGCGACAGGGCGGCGGCAACCGTGACGCCGGACGCCCGAATTTCGGCAATCCGCTCCGTGATGAGTTCGGCCTTGATGGGCTCGGCGTAAATCTCCTGCATACGGCGCACGGCACGCTCGTGGCGCAGCTCGCAGATCTCCGCCAGCACGGGCTCGGGCTCGGCGTAGCGCGTCCACAGCCCCTCGAGGTTGAGCACACCGAGCCCGCCGAGGCGACCCATTTCGATGGCCGTGGCCGGAGAGACAACCGAGTCCATAGGCGCAGCGAGCACGGGAATCTCGAACTGATAGGCGTCGATGCTCCACGTTGTGCTGACATCGCGCGGGTCACGCGTGCGGCGCGACGGAATCACGGCAATGTCGTCAAAGGCGTATGCGCGGCGTGCGCGTTTTCCGCGCCCAATCTCGGTTTCCACGACTCCAGCCTACCGACCGCGGGTCACCTC
>JBIIKT010000072.1:0-5715 GCA_044233055.1 Microbacteriaceae bacterium | reverse complement strand
CGTACATATCAGAAACCGAGGGCGTGAACGGAAAGCGCTCCTGCCCGAGCCACTTGTCGTACCAGTCGAGAATCGACAGAAAGGAATCGCGCGGGGCGTTCGGGTTCGCGCGCATGTGCTTCTCGGCACGATCAGAAATCGACATCAGGCCTATTCCGGCCGGCCCACCGAGACACTTCTGTGCGCCGGTTACGCACACGTCGAGTCCCCACTTATCCGTCTGGAACTCGAGGCCACCCACCGACGAAACGGCATCCACCAGCGTCATGGCCCCGTGCTTCTTGGCAATCTTGCCAATTGCCCCGCAGTCCGAGATGGTTCCGGAGGGTGTCTCCGAGTGAACAATCGTGATCATTTCAATGCCGGGATTCTTCTTGAGGTACTCCTCGACCTGCTGGGGGTCGACGGCCTCGTTATAGGGCACCTCAATTTCGTGCAGTTCGGCCCCAAAGCTCGTGAGCCAATAGCCCATGCCCTTTCCGAAAACGCCCTGTGCGAGGTTGAGCACTTTCATGCCGGGCGTAACCATCGATCGCGCCGCGGCCTCGAGGGCCAGGATGGCTTCGCCCTGCATGATGATGATCTGATTTTTCGTGTCGAAGACCTGCGCCGCTTTCTTCTCGACGCGACGGAACGTGGCAAAGAACTCGGGGTCATAGTGGTACATGATCGGCTTGCCGAGGGCGGCCTGTGTGCGCGGCGTCGCCATGACTGGCCCTGCCGAGAGCGTAAAGTCCAAGTCATAGATCATGAGGCTGAGTCCTTCGGCGTCTTTGTTCGGCTATGTGGTTGGGGGATTGCCCAGGAGGGCATCACCCAGCGGGGCATGCGCGGGCCAGTCATCTGTTATCGCGCCCCTCGTGTGTACGGCTCACCTAGCGCCGGAGGCACATACGAACCGCGTGCGAAGGCAATGAGAACGACCATCACCACGATGAAGGGGAACATCTTGATCACGTCTGTGGGAAGGGTGAAGGTCGTGAGTTGGAGAACCGTTCCCAGCGCGACCGTGACGCCGTAGAGGAATGAGACAAGAATCACCCACATGATTCGGCCGCGCGCCAGCATCGTGACCACGATGGCGATGTAGCCCAACCCATGGGTCATGAAGGGGGTGAAGGTTCCCGCGGCAATAATCGCAAGGTACGCGCCGCCGAGGCCCGAAAATGCTCCGCCGAGTAAGACGGCTACGGAACGCGTGACGACCACATTTCCCCCAGCGGCATCGAGGGAATTGGGATTCTGGCCGGCAGCGCGAAAACGGAGCCCAACATTTGTCCGAATCATCATCCACGCCACAAGGCCGGCGAGAACGAACGCGAGGTAGAACATGGGCGACTGTGTAAACAGCGATTTGCCCACATACGGCAGTTCTGACAGAAAGGGAATGGCCAGCGTATCTTCCTGACCCAGTCGCGGGGTATTGGTGAAGTAGACGTTATACAGTACGCCGGTGATTCCTCCACCAGCGAGCGTGATGGCCAAACCAATCACAATCTGGTTGAGTCCTAGCCACGTGTTGAGCACCATCATGATCACCGAGGTGGCCATGCCGGCGAGTGTGCCCGCGATGAGACCGAGCGGAAAAGATCCCGTGGAAAGCGTGGTCACAAAGGCAACGTAACCGCCGATAAGCATCATGCCTTCGATGCCCAAATTGAGCACGCCGGACTGCTCGCCAATGGTTTCACCAAATGAGGCGATCATCAGGGGGATGGTACCCGTGATGCACCCCAAGATGAAGGCGATGACAAACGGCTCCGAAAAGATGTCGGTCATGAGCTCTTTTTCCTTCCCAAGAGTTGCGCCGCCGAAGTCTTGAGCCCGGCGGGGAGATAGCTTTGTCCGAGGTCGCGACGCGTTCCGATGTACTCGATGATTGACATGAAAATGAGGATGAGAGCAACGAGCACGAGGATAAAGTCTGTTGAAAGCTCACTATCCTGAGCCGCAATTTGCCCCCCGTTGGCCACGATGGCGTAGAACGCAATGAAAGGGATTGAGCCCAAAACATTCAGGCGAGCCAAGAACACGAAGGGAATCACGGCCGCCCCGTACGCGGGATTCCAGTTCGACCGAACGTAACCCCAGAGACCGAGCATGTCCATCGCGGCCGCCAGGCCCATCAGCCCCCCGCTGATGATAAAGAGGATGAGAATCATTTGTGATTTATTGATACCCACGTGCATCGCCGTCTTGGGATTCGCCCCAAAGATGTCTAATCGCAGACCAAAAGACGTCCGGGTGAGCACCCAGTGCAGAATGAGCACGACCACGACCGCCACAATGAGCCCCACGTGAATCCGTGTTCCCGGAATGTACGGAAGCATCGAGTCCAAGGGAATTGACTCCGTTTGGGGAACAACAACGTCGGGGTCTTGGAACGGGCCGCGCACGAGCAGGTTGGCAATGCCAACCCCGATGAACGACATCATCAGGGTCGTAATGATCTCGTTCGTTTCGTAGCGTGCCTTCAGAATGGCGGGCACGATTGTCCAGGCAGCACCAACAACAACACCGACGACCGTGAGAACAATCAGCGTCAGCCACCACGGCAGGATGGTGTTTAGTGTCGGGGCGAATCCGATCACGATTACAGCGGCCAGAAGGTACTGGGCGTCATAGCCCAGGTTCCAGAGTTTGCCTCGAAACACCACGATGAGACCGGCGCCAATAAGCACGAGGGGCGCCATCATGACGAGGCTTTGCTGCCAGCCGCGCCCCATCACTCCGTAGTTAATGATGTTGCCGTAAAAAAACAGGGGGTCCTTGCCCATGGCGAGCAAAATGAGTGCCCCGGCAATAACCGCGAGCAGAACCGGCGTAATCGTCCGAATGAGAAGACTCGTCACGTCCTTGCCGGATCGCTGGGGGCGTCGCCCCGCGGTGTCCGCGGGCGTTAGGGACTCAGCGGGGATCCCATCTCCTCCAGAGACGGGCAATCCGGGCTCGACCGCAACCTTGTCAGCGCTCACTTTCCACTCTTTCTCGTTGTCACGGTGCCGTCGTTGACGATGATTTCACCAACAATTTCCGCAGTTCTTTCTCCGACGTTCGGTGTCTCACCAATCAGTCGCCCCTGCGAAACAACGGCGATGCGATCGCTCAGTTCAATCAGCTCATCGAGGTCGGTCGAGATCAGCAACACGGCCACGCCCTCGTTGGCGAAATCGAGAATGGTCTCGCGCACACGAGCCACGGTCTTGAGGTCGAGCCCGTAGGTGGGCTTGTTGAAAATGACCAACTTGGGGTTGTGCGACAACTCTCGTGCCAGCAGTAGTTTTTGAATGTTTCCGCCGGAAAGAGTTCCCGCGCGTGTTTCTGTGCTCGGCGTGCGAATGTCGAATTCCTTGATGAGCCGGCTGGATTCGTCAATCACAGCTTGGCGATTGATGCGTCCCCGATTCCAAAACGGTTTCTGCCCGACGCGCTTGAGGAGGAGGTTTAGGGAGACCGGCAGGTTGCCCACAATTCCCTCGTGCAAGCGGTCATCGGTGACATAGCGCAGACCCATGCCCTGTCGGGCCCTCACGTCGAGGTGCGTCACATCGATGTCACCGAGGTGAACCGACCCGCTCTGCAGTTTGCGCTGGCCCGCCAAAACTTCTGCGAGAGTACTCTGCCCGTGTCCGTCGATTCCGGCGATTCCGAGAATTTCACCGGCGTGAATATCGATGTTGATGTCAAAGATTCCCCGCGTTCCGTCGTTGGGGGAGCAGGTCACGTTCGAAACCGACAACACGGTTGTTTCCGACACTGCTCCGGCTTTGCGCGCCTGTCTGGTCGCCGTTGCTGCGCCGGCAAGTTCCTCGATGGTTTTGCGATTGCCGGCCGAAGCTTGGTCATCACCGAACATGGCCGTTAGCACGGTGTTCTTGAGGGCCTCCTCGTTCATCGTGGCGAGTTCGTCGGCGGGCACGTGTTTGACCATGCGCCCCTTGCGCAAAACGCTGATCTCGTCTCCGATGGCGTAAGCTTCACGAAGTTTGTGCGTGATAAAGATCACGGCGAGCCCTTCGTTGCGAAGTTTTACCACGCTCGCGAGAAGTGACTCAATCGCTTGCGGTGTCAACATCGACGTGGGTTCGTCAAGGATGAGGACGCGCGAGCCCTGCCACAGGGCTTTGATTATTTCGACCTGCTGTTGTTGGCCGAGTCCCAGGTTACGCGCCTTGGTTTCTGGATCAATCTCGGCACCGAGAAGAACCGAGAGATCCCGAAGCTTCGAGCGCGCTCCCTTTTTGTCGAGCATCAGTCGCTGAGTGTCGACCAGCATGAGGTTTTCTAGGACCGTCATTGAGCTGATCAGTGTTGAATGCTGATACACGACGCCGATTCCGAATTTCATCGCCGCACGCGTGGAGGCAATGCGAGCGACTTTTTCGTCAATCTCAATGAGCCCGGAATCGGGCTGTTGCATGCCGGCCAGGATGCTAATCAGTGTTGATTTGCCGGCACCATTTTCGCCGAGGAGGCAGTGCACAAGACCCTGTCGAACATTCAGGGAAACATCATCGTTGGCAATGACTCCTGGGAACGATTTCGTGACGTTCCTGATACCCACAATGACCGGGTGTTCGATTTCTTTTGTCGCCATCTGAGACGATCTCCACTCTGAGACGCTGATCGGTGAATAGGAGTGTGGGGCGCGATGCCAGCCCTTCAGGTTGCATCGCGCCCCACATCTAGCAGTTCCTAAGCGCTAGTATCAGCGCGCCGCGATTGCGGCGTCAACCTCATCCTTGGTGGTGAGCTTGACAACCGTGATGGAGCCGTCCGTGATTCCTGCCGCTGCAGCGTCAGCTGCCGACTTGGCTTCGGGAGAGAGCTTTCCGGTGTCCATCAGTTCGATTCCGCCGTTGGCAACATCGAGTGTGTAGTTCTGGGTACCGAACTTGCACGCGTTGATGTCGTCGATGGCCAGCTGGTAGGCGTCACCAAAGTTCCAGAGAACTGAGGTGGCAGTGACACCCTTGGGGTCGATCTCTGACACGTCACCAATGGTGGCGATGTAAGTGACCGGGGTGCTGGCTGTTTCAACGGCCTGCAGGTAACCCTGCGTGGCACCGTCGCCCATGCCGAACACAACGTCGGCACCAGCGGCGATAACCTGCTGAGCAACGCGCTCTCCACCTGCGGAGTCGCCGTACTCTGCCGGGCCAATGATGGCAAACACGATGTTCAGATCGGGGTTCACGCTGTAAGCGCCCTGTACGAATCCACCAGACATGGTGAACCAGTTCAGGTCTTCAGCCGATGCCACAATGCCCAGCGTGCCCGTCTTTGTCATGTTTGCGGCAGCAACACCAGCGAGATATCCGCCCTGCTGTGCCTGGAACGTAACGTTTGCGAACTTGTTGGGGACGAGTGTTTCGTAGTCGACGCCGAGAACGGGGGTTCCCGTGGTCTCAGCGACGCGCTGACCTGCCTCAGCAAATCCGCTTGCGTGAGCGATAACCAACTGGTTGCCCTTGTCGACAACCTGGGTCAGGATGCTTTCAGCATTGTCGTAACCAACGCCACTGTTGACATCGGCTTTGATACCCAGGGCCTCGGCGGTGTCTGTGGCACCAACGATGCCCATTTGGTTCCAACCGTGGTCGGCTTCCGTCTCAGGCGTGACAACGGCGAACTGGGAGATGGGTTCCGCAGTGCAGTCGCCCGCGCCAGATCCACCATCGGATCGCGCGCAGCCGGCCAGCGCTAAGAGCGAAA
>JBIIKT010000071.1:0-5740 GCA_044233055.1 Microbacteriaceae bacterium | reverse complement strand
AAGGGGGTTTGTCATGAGACTCTCTTTCGGTGTGATGATGGCTGGAGCGCTGAGCGCCGTGTCCGATAACGAGACTAGCAAGTGGCAACCGACGCACCTGCTACTTTGAGCGCATGAGCCCATCGTTGCCGCAACGCGCCACTCCCCTCGTTCTCTCCCACCGCGGCAACATGCCAGGTTTTGTAGAGAACACCCTCGGTGGCTTCAGGGCGGCTCTCGCGGCTGGTGCCGACGTTCTGGAGAGTGACGTACACGTGTCCCGCGACGGCGTGCCGATGCTGTTTCACGATGAGACGCTGGAACGTCTGACGGGAGACCCTCGGCGTATCCGTGATGTTTCCAGCCACGAACTGAAGACGCTCGACTTAGGGGCCGGCGAGGGTGTGCCCACTCTTGAAGACGTTCTCGAGACGTTTCCCACGGCGCGCTTCAACCTCGATATGAAGTCGCCAGATGCCCCCCACGCCACGGCCTTCGTTCTTGCGAGGCAGATCGCCCACGACCGTGTGCTTCTCGCCTCGTTCTCGGAGAGAAACCGACGAAAGGTTCATCGGCTGATGCCCGGGGTCGCGACGAGTGTCTCGGCGAACCAGTTCCTGGCCATTTTGGTTGCGACCCGCCTGGGCTTGGGCTTTCTGGTCAAGCGCCTCGTGGGTCAATCGAGAGTGATGCAGATCCCGCAGCGGGCTCTCGGTCTGGATGCGTCCACCGCAAAGTTCGTCGAGTTAGCTCATCGGTGTGACGTGCGAGTCGACTATTGGGTGATCAACGAGGAGGCCGACATGCGGCTGTTGCTCGATCGCGGAGCAGACGGACTGGTTACCGACCGCGTGGCACTGGTTCGCGAGGTCATTGCGTCACGCCATACTGAGAGCTAACTGGGAATCGGTCATCTGAGGGAACGCATCGTGCCCTTGCGCGCGTTACCTCCAGTAGACAGGAAACACAACACCTGTCGAGGAGGCATCATGCGGAGTCAATCACTGAGAGGTTCTAGCCTCAATAGTCGCAGTTTGGCGAGCGACGAAGGAATCGTCTTTTCGGAACGCAAGCAGGTTCTGTACCTCTGTGGCGCATGCGCAACGACCACCACAATGACCTTTGCGGCGGATGCGGAGAACCCAGACTCGTGGACGTGTGCATCGTGCGGCGAAGTGGCCACACTGGCTGAGCCCGGTGCGGCAGGACGTCTCGCGACGGCCGCAGAAGACGATAAGGTGGCCCGGACGCCTTTTGACATGCTGCTTGAACGACGCTCGCGGGAGGAGCTCGAAGCTATTCTCCAGGAGCGACTGCTGTATCTGCGCGCCCGCCGCGGCCAAGAGAAGCTCGGCGCCTAACCCGCAAAGTCACAACGCCCACGAGGGCCAAGCCCGCAATTCCCGTGGCCGCCAACAGTACTTCGATGAATCGGCCCGCAATCATTGCCGGAGTTGCGGTTGTCGAGAGCGGCACGTCGGCATACATGGCACCTGCGGTAAAGCGTGGCAAGTCAGCGATCGTTGAACCGTCGGGTGCGATGATGGCGGAAACGCCAACCGTGGAGATGTTGACCACAGTGCGACCCATCTCCATGGCACGCAGGCGTGCGATGGAGAGCTGCTGCAGGCTTTCGTCGGTCCGCCCAAAGTCGGCATTGTTTGTCTGAGCGAAGACAACCTGAGCGCCGTCGCGTTGCATGTCGTAAGCCTGCTGGTCATCCGTGATGTCAAAACAAATCGACAACCCCACCGGCGTCTGGTCAATCATGACCACGTTTGAACGTGTTCCCGCCGAGTAGTCACGGGAGACCAACCCCACGAGATCCGGAGCAAGGGCGTAGAAGAAGTCTCGCGAGGGCATGTATTCGGCAAAGGGAACGGGATGGATCTTGTCGTAGTGCGCGGTCACTCCCTCACCGGGTGTCCATACCAGCGATGAGTTGAAGTACGTGTCGGGATCCGGGTGAGTTATTGTGCCAAACACAATCGGAGCATCCAAACGACGAGCCAAATCGTCGAGGACGCGGGCTGACGCCTCGTCTCTCAGCGGGTCGATGTCGTTCGCATTCTCCGGCCACACCACCACGTCGAGGGGCTTGCCCACCAACTCTTCCGAGGCGGACAAGTGATCGCTGAGAATCTCGCCGGGCGTGTAGTCCGAGAAAAGGCCCGCGTCAGCGTTTCCTTGCACGGCACCGACTTTCATCGAACCCGTGGTGACAACAGGGAATGACGGAAACAAAAGCGCGACAATGGTCACAACAACGGGCACCGACCATAGCCAGCCTGCGTTCGCCATGCGAATCAATACGACAATCGTGGTGGCCAGCCAGACCAGAACAAAGCTGAGGCCGGCGGTCGACAGCCACGGCACGAGGTGACCAAAGACGCCCTCCGCTTGAGACTGCGCCACCCGCCCCCACGAGAAACCGCCATAGGGCCAGACCGACGAGATGCCCTCGCGAGCAACCCATAAACCAGCCACAATGAGAGGGATGAAGGCTACTTGGGCGCGAGGAGCGGCCCAGACTCGCGGACCGTTGTTGAGCACAAATGCCGCCAAGACCGACCAGATGAGCATCCACAAAATCATCACGGTTGCCAACGCCAGCCACGGCACCGGACCGAGATAGAGCGTGAGCCAGTCGATGAGGGGCAACCAGAAGGCGACGCCCGAAGCGAGGCCCACGAGTAACGCACTCCACCATCGACGACCGGCCAAACTCCAGACAATGAGGGCGATGCCGGGGACAGCGAGGAACCACCATCCCGGCTCGGGGTATGAGGCACTGAGCGTCAAGCCGCCAATGGCGGCAACAGGAATGGCCACATAAAGCGGCAACGTGCCTCGCCAGCGTGAGATCATGCGTAACCCACGCTCGAGTACGCCACCACGCCGCGTCGAACCTGGTCAAGAGCCGTTCGGGCGGTCTTTGCCAGGTTGGCTCCGGCCACATTCGTCACCTGATCAAGAAGGTCAATCGTTTGCTTTGTCCATCGAACGAAATCGCCGGCCGGCATGTCGGCGTCGAAGAGAACGTCGTCGAGGGAGGCTCCCTGAGCCCAGCGATACATCGCCCGCGAGAGTCCGGCGGCCAGCGGAGTCGTGCCGGGAAGCTTGACCCGCTGTTCGATGTCGTCGAGCTCACTCCACAGATTGCCCGTGGCATCGAAGGCAGTCACAAACGCTCCCCGTGGCAGACGGCGCTCACTGATGTCGCCTTCGTCACGTCGCGGCTCAAAAACAATGGCGCACACGAGAGCAGCGAGACCTGGAGGATCGAGTTGATCCCATAGTCCACGGCGCAGAGACTCGGCTACCAAGAGGTCACGATCGCCGTAGATGCGCGCGAGCGTTCGACCCTCGTGCGTGCGCTCCAGAGCACCGTTCTCGGTGTTCCGGAGGTAGCCCAACTCGAGCAAGACATCGCAGACCCGGTCAAACGTGCGAGCAACGGCTCCCGTGCGTTCGTTAATCTGGCGAACAAGCGTGTCGGTGTCCCGACGCAGGCGCCACCAGCGCTCCGCCCAGCGCGCGTGGTCTTCGCGGTCAGCACAGGCGTGACACGCGTGGGCTCGCATATCCTTTCGCAGGCGATTGAGTTCGTTCGCTCGGCGGTCACGAGACGCACGAGAGTCATTGGCCCGCACGGAAGCACGCTCCTTCTCGGTGAGCGCACGCCGAATCGCGGCGTACTCCGCGAAATCCCCGAGATGGCATTGCATGGGCCCCTCGAAGCCAGTGAGCGACTCCTCTTGCTGACGAACCTTGCGCGCGAGGTCAACCACAGCTCGGTCGGCCTGGAACTGAGCAAAGGATGACTCAAGAATCTCGCGCGTGCGCTGTCGGCCAAACTGATACACAAGGTTGACGGCCATGTTGTAGGTGGGACGAAAACTTGAATTGAGCGGATAGGTTCGCCGACTGGCCAGATTGGCGATTGACTGTGGATCGTGTTGTCCTGTCCACTGAACAACGGCATGCCCTTCGACATCGATGCCGCGCCGTCCCGCGCGCCCGGTGATTTGGGTGTATTCGCCTGCGGTGAGGGGCACGCGTGCTTCACCGTTGAACTTCTCTAGCTTCTCCAGAACCACGGAACGAGCCGGCATGTTGATTCCGAGAGCGAGTGTTTCTGTTGCGAAAACCACCTTGACGAGTTTGCGTTGAAAGAGCTCTTCCACAACCTCTTTGAACGCCGGCAGAAGGCCGGCGTGGTGGGCGGCGACACCCCGCTCGAGGCCTTCGAGCCACTTCCAGTAGCCGAGCACGCCCAAATCCTCATCGAGCAGGGTTCTGCATCGCTCGTCAACAATCTCTCGAATCTCTTCGCGCTCGCCTGCATCGGTTAGACGAACACCGGCCTGAATGCACTGTCGCACGGCCTGGTCACAACCGGCGCGGCTGAAAATGAAGAATATCGCGGGCAGCAGTTGACGCTCGCCGAGCATGTCGATCACATCGGGGCGGTCTAAGCGCGACTTCAATGGCGCGCTCTGTCCGCCCCCGCCGTAACGACTTCGATTACGGCCGGTCTGATGCGACTGTTGACCGCGAGCGTGGGGTTGCCGCATAGCAGCCTGCGTGAGCCTCGCGAGCTCGGGATTGACGCGGTGAGTGGCAGCCTGCCCTGATGAATCAAAAAGGTCGACGAACTTGCTGGCCACAATGACGTGCTGATCGAGTGGTACCGGTCGCTCCTCTGAGAGCACAAGGCTCACTCCCCCGCGGACCGCCTCGAGCCAGTCAGCGAACTCTTCTGCGTTAGAAACCGTGGCGCTCAAACAAATCAACCGAACGGCTTCCGGGAGGTGAATGATCACCTCTTCCCATACGGCGCCGCGGAAACGATCGGCCAGGTAGTGCACCTCATCCATGATCACAAACGTCAAATCACTGAGAGCCGCAGAATCCGCGTAAAGCATGTTTCGCAGCACCTCGGTGGTCATCACGACGAGCCGAGCGTTCCCGTTGATATTGGTATCACCGGTCAGCAGCCCAACGTCGTCACTCCCCCACCGATCAACAAGTTCGTTGTACTTCTGATTACTCAACGCCTTCATGGGTGTCGTGAAGAATACCTTGGACGCCTGAGCGGAATCTGACATCGCGAGGTGAATCGCAAACTCGGCGACAATCGTCTTGCCCGCACCGGTGGGCGCTGCCACGAGAACGCTCTGCCCCTCCTCTACAAGCTGGCATGCCTCGATTTGGAAGGGATCCAAATCAAAATCGCGGGACACGCGAAAGTCCTCGACGACCGGATGGGATGCGGCAACACGTGACACCGCGTAGCGCTCAGCCGGTGAGAGCTCGCTCATTTGGCAGTTGCGGCAGGCTCGGGTTCAATCGTGGCCACAGGTGCCTCGATATCCCGAAGTTGCTTGCGCGCCTTGCGCTTGTCATGAATCAGCGCCACGCCCAGTGCGAGGAAGTACAGAATCACCATGGGCGCAGCGAGCAAGAGCATCGATACGATATCGGCAGCAGGTGTCGCGATTGCGGTGAAGAGCAAGATGATCAGCACCGCGACGCGCCAGGATTTCAGGATGCTCTTTGCCGAGAGAACGCCGGCGAAATTCAACAGCACCAAGAACACCGGCAACACGAATCCCACGCCCACCACGATCACGAGCTTGAGAACGAAATCGAAGTAGGTCTTGGCGGTGAGAATGCTCGCGTCGTCGGCTGGCGCAAATCCGGTCATCAGTAGAACGATGCGCGGAAAAACAGCCCATCCGGCATAGCAGCCGGCAAG
>JBIIKT010000070.1:0-5744 GCA_044233055.1 Microbacteriaceae bacterium | reverse complement strand
GTACGGCGCTGAGGAGATTGGCTTCACGCCCATCCCCGTGGTTCAGTAGTCCCTAAGGCTTAGGCCAGAGCGTGGGAGGTCTCCTCTGGGGGCCTCCCACGTTCAACACAGCACCTTGTTTTGCACGCTAGAGTTTCATCGTTAGTCCGTCACGTATTCGAGGAGGAATCGTGCTTTCGTCCGCAATAGCAGGCATCGGCCCGGGAGGCTACTACGCCGCGGTTGCCGTTTTGCTTATTCTCATGGCCCAGCTCACGCGAACCGTGAACTTTAGCCAGGTAGCCGTGGGCATGATTGGCGCCTATTTCAGTGTCGGACTCGCCGCGGGGCAGTTCCAAACCAGCATTAAGCTCCCGTTCAAACTTCCCATGATCGTTGCGGTAATTCTCGGCATCCTCATTGCCGGACTGGTCTCAGCCCTGATTGGCTGGATCATCGCGCAGTGGCTGCCGGAAGCCTCCTCCACCGCTCGTTCCGCCGTCACTGTTGCGGGACTTCTTTTGCTCATTGCCGTCGCGTACATCCTCTTTGGTTCGCGACCACAGCCGTTCAGGCCCATCATCTTTGGTCCGCTCATAGAGCTGCCAGGCAACATCATCATCACGAAAATTGCTCTCTTCAGCCTCGGGGTAGCTATCGCGGTTGCCTTGCTGGCCAAGCTGCTCCTCTCGCGCACCATGCTGGGTGTGCGCCTGCGCGCTATCGCCGACCGTCAGACGGCCGCCGAGCTCTTGGGCGTCAACGTGAAGCTCATGAACGTGTCGGTCTGGTTCTTTACGGGCATCATTTCTGGACTCTTGGTGGTCTTTATCGCGCCGACACAGAGCTCAGATATTTTCACCCTGTCCATGATTGTGGTTCCCGGAGCCGCTGCCGCCCTGATTGGTGCGTTTAGGAACATCTGGGCGGGATTGATTGGCGGCGTTGCCTTGGGCATCGTTCAGGGCTTCTTCGCGAGCCTGCCCGATCTCACGTACCTGCGAGACTGGGTGCCCATTGTTGTCATCGTCGTGTTCCTACTGTGGAACCAGCGCAAGGAGGTTTGGGATGTCGCGCGCTAGTCGTATTCTCTTGCAAGGCCCTGCATGGATGCCGTGGGCTATCGCCGGTGGAGCAGTTGTGGTGGGGCTCATCCTGAGTTTCGCTCTGCCCGACCAAAAGACCATCAACATCTTCACGTCGATCCTCATTGCCAGCGTCTCCCTCATGGGGCTCGGCGTGGTGACGGGTTCGGCCGGAATGATCGCCCTGTGTCAGCTCACCTTTGCTGCCGTGGGCGCCTGGGTTGTTGAATGGCTCTACGTGAACGGAGTGTTCGCGTTCCTGGGCCCGGTGCGTTTCGTGGCGCTCGTCATCGTCGGTGGCTTAGTGGCTGCCGTCGCCGGTTTCATTGTGGGGCTTCCCGCCCTGCGCCTTCGCGGGGTTAACCTCGCCGTGTTGACGCTGGGTGTTGCAGCGGCCGTGGACCTGACGCTCAACAAGTTGGGATTCCCCGCGTTTGTGGCTGGCGTTCGCATCGACCGCCCCTTCAATCTCGGAATATCGTCCGTGGATAGCGATCGCGGTTACGTCATCTTTGTCGTGGTGGCCGTTGCCCTCGTCGCCGTGATGATTATCTTCCTGCAGCGCAGCAACTGGGGCGCATCCTGGAAGTCCGTTGCTTTCTCGGAACGTGGAACTGCCTCTGCCGGAACAAACGTTCGCACGGCAAAGCTCTCGGCGTTTGCCGTCAGCGCTTTTGTTGGTGGTATTGCGGGCGGCCTGCTCGACGGCCAAATTATCCAGGCGAACGCCCAAACCTTCACGACCATCAACTCGCTCGGTATTTACGTGCTGAGCGTGGTGGCCGGTTCGTATCTCATCGACATGGCGCTGTTCGGTGGCCTGCTCTTCGTTCTCATCCCAGAGCTGCTCAAGATCTTCAAGATTGATCAGCAGTGGGGCAACGTGATCTTTGGAATCTTGGGTATTCAGGCAATCACGTCGGGGACAAACCTCGGCCAGGGAATTCGAAATTCCATTTATGCCAAGCGGCGTGCCAAAGAACCTCTCGTGGCCTCGCACCTCGCCGACCTCAAGGAATCCGGCAAGACGGCCATCCCCAAGGGCAACGGTAAGACTGTCCTTTCGGTGAAGAACCTGAACGTGGAATTTGGTGCCGTCAAGGCCCTCAACGACGTCACGCTTTCTGTTGAGCAAGGAACAATCGTGGGTCTGATCGGCCCCAACGGTGCAGGAAAGTCGACGTTTGTTGACGCCCTTACCGGGTTCCTGCCGCAGCACACGGGTGAGGTTTACCTTCTCGATGAGAAGCTCGATAACGAGTCGCCCAGCAAGATTGCTCGTCAAGGGTTGCGACGCACGTATCAGCAAGACCGCGTTCCCGACACCCTGACCGTTGGTGCGTACCTGCGCTTTGTGTCGAGAGGTAAGTCAACGAACGCGGAAATCGCCGACACCCTGGAGTTCTTCGGTTGCCCGCCGCCCATGACGCCTCTGCGCATGGTCGACGTGGGAACTCGACGTCTCATTGAGGTCGCAGCGAACGTTGCTGCGAAGCCCTTGGTGTTGATGCTCGACGAACCCGCAGCCGGCCTGTCTCACGACGAGCACCTGCTGTTCGCCGATCGTCTTCGCCAGGTGCCCAGCCGCTTTGGCGTAACCATTCTGATCATCGAGCACGACCTTGACCTCGTTCGCAGCGTGTGCACCAGCATCACGGTGCTGAACTTTGGTGAAGTGCTGGCATCCGGCTCTCAGGAGAAGGTGCTGAAGGACCCTGCAGTTTTGAAGGCCTACATGGGCGAAACGGAGATGCTATGACTCTCGTACTGAACGATGTAACTGTGAGCCGCGGTGTCGGTCCGGTAATCTCGCACGTGAGCCTAGAGGTAAAGCCGGGCGATATCGTGGCACTGGTCGGACCAAACGGCGCCGGCAAGACCAGCCTCCTGGAGTCGCTGTCGGGCGTTATTCGCCCCAGCGCAGGTTCGATTGTCATGAATGACCTGGACATTACGAAGATCTCTCGCCGCCGCCGGTCAACGGCCGGCCTCCAGCACGTAGAACAGGGGCGAATGATTTTCCCGTCTCTCACGGTGCGTGAGAATCTCCGCTTGACGGCGAAGACCAAGGCAGACATCGACGAGTCGCTGGCGCTTTTTCCCGAACTCGAAAAGCGCATCAACAACCCCACGGTTTTGTTGTCGGGTGGAGAACAGCAGATGGTGGTTTTGGCCCGAGCCTTCGCGGCCAAGCCAAAGTACCTGTTGCTCGACGAGATGTCGCTCGGTCTTGCCCCCGTTGTCTTCATGCGGTTGCTTCCCGTGATCCAAAAGATTGCAAAGCAGGGCGTGGGCGTGCTTCTCGTTGAGCAGTTTGCTCATCTCGCGCTCAAGATTGCCTCTGACGCTATGGTCATCACCAGTGGCAAGGTGTCGTATCACGGCACGCCCAAGAAGCTCCTGAGTGATGAGGATCTCTTGCGCAAGTCGTACATGGGCTAGTCGCTGCGCGACATCTGTCAGAAAAAGCGCGTAAGGACCACTTGCTCGGAAAAACCGCGGGGCGCTCAGCCTTTAGGATGTGATGAGTGTCGCCCTCACGAGGACGTCACAATTCGTGTTTTTCAGGAAAAGACAGGCGGTTGGCGATGATCTCGGAAAAAAATCTGCTCGCGAAGATTCCCACTCAGCTCTACATTGATGGTGCTTGGGTTGATGCCACGGGTGGCAAGACCATCCCCGTTTCCGACCCGGCAACGGGCGAGGTACTCGCGCACATCGCCGACGCGCAGCCCGAAGACGGCATCCGCTGTCTCGATGCGGCCGTTGCCGCACAAGACGCCTGGGCGCAGACTGCTCCGCGCGTGCGTGGCGAACTACTGCGCAAAGCCTTCGACCGCGTGCACGAACTCAAAGAAGAGTTTGCCCTGCTGATGACCATCGAAATGGGCAAGCCCTTGCCCGAGGCCATCGGCGAGGTCAACTACGCGGCGGAGTTCCTGCGCTGGTTTTCTGAGGAGGCTGTGCGCATCACGGGTCGGTACAGCATCAATCCTGAAAACACGGGTCGCAACATTGTCTCGTATCTGCCGGTGGGTCCGTGTTTCCTGATTACCCCGTGGAACTTTCCGCTGGCCATGGCCACGCGCAAGATTGGCCCCGCTCTGGCCGCCGGAAATACCGTGGTCATCAAGCCCGCCACGCTGACGCCGCTGACCACGCTGTACTTCGTCAAGATTCTCGAAGAGGTGGGCGTGCCCAAGGGCGTGGTGAACGTGTTCACCACGAGCACGTCGTCGGCGCTGTCCACCCCGATTATTGCCGACTCGCGACTGCGCAAGGTGTCGTTTACCGGTTCGACGCCCGTTGGCGTGACCCTCATGAAGCAGGCGGCCGAGAATGTGCTGCGCACCTCCATGGAACTCGGCGGCAACGCCCCGTTCATCGTCTTTGACGACGCCGACCTCGACAAGGCGGTTGAGGGCGCACTCGCTGCAAAGTTCCGCAACATCGGACAGGCCTGCACCGCGGCCAATCGGTTCATCGTGCACGCGTCGGTGGCCGAGGAGTTTGCGGCCAAGGTGACCGCGCGCGTCAAGGAGTTCAAAATAGGCCGTGGCACGGAAGACGGTGTCACTATCGGGCCGCTCATTGACGACAAGGCTGTGGCAAAGGCCGACGAACTGGTGCAGGACGCTGTTGCCCACGGAGCCACAGTCACCACGGGTGGCAAGAAGATTGACGGTGCAGGATCGTTCTACGAGCCCACCGTCGTTACGGGTGTGACCAAGGGCAGCAAAATTCTGACCGAGGAAATCTTTGGCCCCGTGCTCTCGATCACCACGTTCACCGATGAGAACGAGGCAATCGATATCGCCAACAGCACCGAGTACGGTCTGGCCGGTTACGTCTTCACCCAAGATCTGGCTCGGGGCCAACGGCTCATCGAGCGCCTGCAAACGGCCATGATGGGTTTGAACGTGGGCGTTATGTCTAACGCGTCGGCGCCGTTCGGCGGCGTCAAGCAGTCGGGCCTGGGTCGTGAGGGCGGCGCCGAAGGAATCCTTGAGTACCTCTCGGTCAAGTACACGATGACGCCCAACCCGTTCGCCTGATTCCTGCCGTCAGCCTGATTCGAGTTCCACATCTGAGCCTGAGCTAACATCGGTACGTGACGGAAAAACGCGACCTGACAGACCTCCGCTTTCGCACGCAAAAATGGGTGCGCCCCGAAGACTTGAACGCCAACGGCACGCTGTTTGGTGGCAGTCTGCTCAAGTGGATCGATGAGGAAGCCACCATCTACGCCATCGTGCAGATGGGAAATCGCCGCGTGGTAACCAAGATTATGTCGGAGATCAACTTTGTGGCGTCCGCCCAAGAGGGCGACATCATTGAGATGGGTCTCACCGCCACCGAATTCGGCCGGTCGTCACTGACCATGCGGGCCGAGGTGCGCAACATGATCACACGCAACAGCATTCTCACGATTGATCGCATCGTGTTTGTGAATCTGGGCGACGACGGTCGTCCCGCTCCGCACGGGTACTCCGAAGTTACGTTTGAGCGGGACCGCTTTCCCGGCGCCTAGCGCGTGACGAGGTCGCAAGAGATTCGGCACAACCGCAACCCAGTCAGGGGAAAACCCGCCGCGTCAGGCATAATGAAACGGTGAGCACATTTTCGTCGAGCGAGTCACCACTCCCGACGACACGGCCCCGGGGTCGGCCCAAGCGGTCG
>JBIIKT010000069.1:0-5757 GCA_044233055.1 Microbacteriaceae bacterium | reverse complement strand
CCTTCGGCGCGGTGCAGTGCGTCGAGGGCCCACGCCATACGCGGGGCACCCCCGCCAACGTGGTGGAGATGGATGCCACTACCTGGATGGCGCTCGCCACCGGCGAACTCGCGTGGCCGGAGGCCCTCACCGAAGCCCGCGTGCACGCCTCGGGAAGCCGGGCCGACCTCAGCACGCTCGTGCCCCTGCAAGAATGGTAGACATGGCAACCCCAAAGAATTCGATGTCGAGCGAGACCGTGACGGTGCGCCGCTCTCCGCGCTATTTGCGGTTCTTTATTCTCGGGCTCATCGTGGGTGTGCTTGGCGCCCTCGTGCTCACCGTAGCTTTCCCGATTGATGCCCAGTACACCGTGCTTCAGGTCTTCGGCTTTATGCTGCTTATCTCGCTCTCGGTTGGCGGGGCGCTCGGGCTCCTCGTGGCAATCATCCTTGACCGCACGGTGGGCAAGCGCACCGTCACGGTCGAGGCCACCCGCGAGACCGTCGGCAACCCCCAGACCGAGGCCCGCAGCCCCGAGGCCTAGGCTCCTGGCCCCGCGACCCGCCTCACCCGGTCGACGTGGGGGGCGATAACGTTGGCACATGCCCCGTGTTGCTCAGATCAAGAACAGGTTTCCTCCTCGCGTGTGTGAGCGCTGCGGGCTCCCCTTTGAGTGGCGCAAGAAGTGGGCGCGCGACTGGGATTCGGTGAAGTACTGCTCTCAGAAGTGCCGCGGCTCATGATGTCGCGAGTGATTTTTGTTCCGTTTGATCACCTGAGTCTTGATCATGGGGCAATGAAAAACGCTAATCCAGCCACTGATCTCCTGGTGTTGGTTGAGAGTCAGCGCATGCTCACCGGGCGGCCGTGGAATGCCGAGCGCCTTTTCTTTATGGTCTCGGCAGCTCGACACTTTGCCGCGCTCGCCGAATCTCGCGGTTTCACTGTGCGGTATCTGCAGGCGCCCACCACGGCAGATGGCCTCCGTCAGTTGAGGCACGAGTTCGGCGACCTGCCCATCGTCTGCGCGGAGCCGTCATCATTTCGGCAGACACAGCAACTCACAGAACTCGGAGTGGAATTCGTTGAGAACGATTTCTTTCTGACCTCGCGCGATGACTTTGCCATGTGGGCCGGTAAGCAGAAGTCGTATGTGATGGAGAACTTCTATCGCAAGCAGCGCGTGCGACTCGGAATTCTCGTGGTCGACGGTGCGCCCGAAGGGGGGCGCTGGAACTTCGACGCCGACAACCGACTGCCCCCGCCCAAGAACTACACGTGGCCCGGCCCTCTCGAACATGACCGCGATGATCTCGACCGTGAGGTGGAGCGCCAACTAAACCACACGGCCACGGCCACGTGGGCGACCACGCGCGAGGGTGCCCTCAACCAACTGGCGTGGTTTATCGAACATCACCTCGCCGGTTTTGGCCCCTACGAAGACGCCGTCCCGCAGGACGAGTGGGCGCTTCACCACTCACTGCTGAGTCCATATCTCAACGTTGGCCTTTTGCACGCCCGAGAGGTCATTCAGGCGGTTTTGACCGCCTATCGAGCCGGACAGGCCCCCATCGAGTCGGTGGAGGCCATCATTCGCCAGGTCATTGGATGGCGTGAGTACATCAATGGCATGTACTGGTTTCTGGGCGAGGATTACCGAAACCTCAACGGGCTGGGCGCAGATCGAGACCTCCTGCCGGCGTTCAGCGACTACCGAGCGACCCAGATGAACTGCGTGAGCTCGGTGGTTGCCGGCGTTGAGAAGCGCGCTTGGGTGCATCACATTCCGCGCCTCATGGTGTTGAGCAATCTGGCCCTGGTCACGGGCGTTAGTCCGCAGAAGTTTCTCGACTGGATGCGCGAGCAGTTTGTCGACGCGAGTGACTGGGTCATGGTGCCCAACGTGATCGGCATGGCCACGCACGCTGATTCGGGCCTGCTGATGACCAAGCCCTACGCGGCTGGCGGCGCCTACCTCAACCGAATGACCGAGTTTTGCGGCGGCTGCCGGTACGACCCCAAGAAACGGGTCGGGGAGGACGCGTGCCCCTTCACCACTCTCTACTGGGACTTTCTCGATCGACACCGCGAGACCTTTGCCCAGAACCACCGGATGGGCCAACAGCTCGCCGGCCTCAATCGCCTGTCCGACCTGCCCGAGGTGCGGCTGCGCGCCGCAGAGGTCCTGCAGGGGCTGAACGCCGGAACCGTCTAGACAAGTGAGATCTGACCGAGCGAGAACTGGCCGAGCCAGAGCTAGCTGAGCTGGTTGGCCTCAACCCAGGCGAGGTAGTCGGTGTCGATGCCGCCGGTCACGTACTCGCCGGTGAAGCAGCACATCTCGAGCTCGGTAACCGTGGAGCCCTCGATGATGGCGTCGCGCATGTCGTCGACCTCTTGGTAGATCAGGTGGTCGGCGCCCAGCTCGGCCGCGATCTCAGGGATCTTGCGGCCGTGCGCCACGAGCTCGTGGGGCGAGGGCATGTTGATGCCGTAGACGTGCGGAAAGCGAACGGGGGGAGCGGCCGAGGTAAAGGTGACCTCGTTGGCTCCGGCGGCCCGGGCCATTTCCACAATCTCGCGCGAGGTGGTGCCGCGCACGATGGAGTCGTCAACAATCAGCACGTTCTTTCCGGCGAATTCCGATGACATCGCATTAAGTTTTTGGCGCACCGAGCGTTTGCGCTGCGCCTGCCCAGGCATGATGAACGTGCGGCCCACATAGCGGTTCTTGTAGAAACCCTCGCGATACTCGATGCCGAGTTTGCGAGCCACCTGCATGGCCGCCGGCCGTGACGAATCGGGGATGGGCATGACCACGTCGATGTTGCCCGTGGGTGCGTACTCGGCGATAGTGTTGGCCAGCCGATCGCCCAGGCGGAGGCGTGCTTCGTACACCGAGATGCCGTTCATAATCGAGTCGGGACGAGCCAAGTAGACGTATTCAAACGAGCAGGGTACGAGGCGAGGATTCTCCGCGCACTGGCGCGAGTACATCTCACCATCGACCGAAATGAACACGGCCTCGCCGGGATCCACGTCGCGCACCACATCGTAACCGGCACTCTCGAGCACGAGTGATTCGCTGGCCACAATCCATTCGGGCTGGCCGGACTCGGTCAGGCGCTTGCCCAGGATGAGCGGCCGAATGCCATACGGATCCCGGAACGCCAGCAGACCGTGCCCGGCAATCACGGCGATGGCCGCATACGACCCCTGCACGCGATGGTGCAGGTTGGCCACGGCGCCAAAGACCTGGTCGGGGTCGAGGTCGGTTCCTGAAATCTGACCCTGAAGTTCGGTTGCGAGCACGTTGAGAAGGAGCTCGGTGTCGCTCGACGTGTTGACGTGCCGGCGATCGATGCTAAACAGGTCGTTGGTGAGCGCTCGAGTGTTGGTGAGGTTTCCGTTGTGCACAAGCACAATGCCGTAAGGCGCGTTCACGTAGAACGGCTGTGCCTCTTCTTCGTGCTTAGCGGCGCCCGCAGTGGCGTAGCGAACGTGACCGAGGCCGAGCTTTCCGGGGAGGGCCCGCATGTCACGTGTGCGAAACGCCTCGCGCACCTGGCCCTTGGTCTTGAACTGGTGCAGGTGACTGCCATCGGATGTGGCGATACCCGTGGAATCTTGCCCTCGGTGTTGGAGCAAAAGCAGGGCGTCGTAGATTTGCTGGTTCACCGGTTCGGTTGAGACGATTCCAACGATTCCACACATGGGACGGGGCATCTCCAAGCCGACAAAGAGGATGAGTCACCCCCAGTCTGCCACACCCCACGCCGATAGACTGGGCAAACAATGGGCACAAACTCGTACGCACAGGCTGGGGTCGATACCGCCGCGGGCGACCTCGCCGTTGAACTCATGAAGGCCTCGATCAAGGCCACCCATTCGCCCGAGGTTGTCGGTGGCGTGGGCGGTTTCGCCGGACTGTTTGACGTCTCGTTCCTCAAGACTTTTGATCGCCCGTTGCTGGCCACAAGCACGGATGGCGTGGGCACCAAAGTGGCCATCGCCCAAGCACTCGACAAACACGACACCATCGGCCAAGACCTCGTGGGAATGGTGGTTGACGACATCGTGGTGTGTGGCGCGCGTCCACTCTTCATGACCGACTACATCGCGTGCGGCAAGGTGGTGCCTGAGCGTATTGCGAGCATCGTTGCGGGCATCGCTCGGGCCTGTGCCGAGACGGGCACGGCACTCGTCGGTGGCGAAACCGCGGAGCACCCGGGCCTCCTTGGCCCAGACGACTACGACGTTGCCGGAGCCGCCGTGGGCGCGGTTGAGGCCGACAATCTGCTGGGGGCCGAGCGCGTGACCAACGGCGACGTGGTGATTGCCATGGCCTCGAGCGGACTGCACTCCAACGGTTACTCGCTGGTGCGTCACATCCTGGCCAAGAAGAAGATCGCCATGACGGATACGTCGCCCGAACTCGGTGGTGTGGTGGGCGAGGTTTTGCTCGAACCCACGCGCCTCTACACGAGCCCGCTGATCAGCCTGCTGACCGACGCCGAAGTCGGCCCCACGGTGCACGCGTTCAGTCACGTGACCGGTGGCGGTATTGCCGCCAATCTGGCTCGCGTTTTGCCGCAAGGATCGTGGGTAGAGGTGGACCGTTCCACGTGGAACCCTCCGGCCGTATTCCGCGTGCTGGCGGACATGTCTGGCGACTCCCTTGAATCCACCGAAGGCACCTGGAACTTAGGCGTTGGAATGTTCGGTATTGTTCGGGCCGACGCGGCCTCAGCAGTAGTTGCACTATTGGCCGCACAGGGCATTCCGGCGTGGGTCGCCGGTATGGTGTCACTGACCCCGCGCGATCTTGCCGGGTTCGAACAAGGGGCAAAGGGTGTCGACGGGGGTGCCGTGCGACTGGTGGGAGCGTTTGGTGGTTAGCGAGAGGGTGGCGGCGCTTCGCAAGAAGCTCTCTCCTCGGCGTACCCGAACCGCCGCTTCGGCAAAGAAAAAACTTGCTCGTCGCACACCACTGCGCACCCTGTGGTGGTGGCTGTCTCTCGTGGTGTTGGCTGCTTCCGCGGGTTTCATCCCCCCCGCGGTCGTCATGGCCTTTGCCGTGACAGAGGGCTGGGACGGATTGCGCCAGTTCATGGGCCTCATCGCGACGGGACTCTTCCAAGGCTTCCTTCTTGGCATTGGCGAAGTCGTTGCCCTCCGGCGGGGGCCACTGCGCGTGCCCGCCGGCCGTTGGATTCTCGTGACCACTTTAGCCATGGGCGTAGCTTGGGTTGCGGCCCTTTTGCCGGGATCCTTTGGAGAACCGGACTGGTCAAACCCGGTTGTATTGGTCGGCGCCATCGTGGCCATCCTCGTGGTAATTCTGATTGTTCCCAGTTCTCAGTGGCTACTCTTGCGCTCGCACGGGCGAGACGCCTGGCGCTGGATAGTCATCATGAGTATCTCAACGACACTGGGGGTGGGCGCTTTACTCACCGGGATCCTGCTGGCTCAGGGAAAAACGTCGTTCATCAGCACGCTGCTGCCCTTTATTCTCACCGGTTGGGTGGGCATCTTGCTGTTCACGATTGTCAGCGGCCTGGGTGTTTACTGGATGGCCCGCGGGGCCTACACGGCCGCAGAAACCTCGGCTGTTTTGGCTCGCCGTTCGGCCAATGAGAGCCGGGCAAGGTTCGCGGCGAAGGCTACTGTCGTCAGCATCAGCAAGCGTGTTGGTGCCACCGCTTCGCCGGCCATCAAGAAGACCGCGAACTGGGTGACAACTGCGGCAAAGAAGGCTGGCTCGAAAACGGCAGC
>JBIIKT010000068.1:0-5804 GCA_044233055.1 Microbacteriaceae bacterium | reverse complement strand
CCACGCGGGGATACCGTCAAGGTATCCAGCGTCGAGCACGGCAACAAAGTTCCCGGCGGTCTCATCCACACGCAGGATGCTGGCGTGGGCTGACATGACTGCCTCGAGACCGAGGTCTGCTGGACCGACTCCCGAGCCGGGGCCAATTCCGTACGTGAATCCCCCCACGCGCGCAAGGTCGTAACGGAAATCGTCTCGCTCAAACGACGCGGCGCTGGCAGCCAAGTGACGGACACTGGGGTGCAGGCCCGCGTCGTGAGCCTGCGTGATGGCTGTCTCAAAGACATCCCGTGACGCATTGTCGTCGGCGTCAGACGCCTCCGCGATGTGCGTCCACACACCCACAACGTCAATGTTTCCGTGGTCCTGCCAATGCTTTGCACGGGAGACCAGATCGGTCCACTCATGCGGTGCCGCTCCGTTGCGGTGAAGTCCGGAATCAATCTTGAGGTGCACCCGCGCTGTGCGACGCGACGAACCCTCTGGTGAACTGCCCGACACCGACAGAGCCGCAGCCGCCGCGGCAATCGCATCAAGCACGTGGACGTTTGACACACCGAGATCAATGTCGTGCTCGAGAGCTGCTTCGAAGTCGTCGTTGGCGTCGAAGAGCCAGGCAAAAGCGACGCAATCTCCCAGAACTCCATCGTTTCGCAGCGAGATCCCGGTCGTGATGTCGAGCACCCCAAAGTTCGACACACCGCACTCCCGCGCAACGCGCGCCATCCGGATCGCACCGTGACCGTAGGCGTCGTCCTTCACCACGGCCATCAACTGGGCCGGGCTAAGGCGCTCGCGCAAGACCGCGAGATTTCGGCGGTACGCGCCTGTATCGATAACGACTCTCACGAGGCATCCACCCCTTCGAGATAGACGCGAGGGATTCGCAATCCCAAAGCCGCTGTCACCGACACCACGGGTGCCCCCACAGCATCAGCGAACGTTGCCGCCGACACGTCTGAGGTATGGTCTCCGAAATACACGACCTCGTCGCCAACCACAGCAGTCTCTACGCCGGTGTAAATCGAGTGGGCATCCATGGCCACCCGACCGGCAAGCGGGCAGGAGATTCCCTGCCACTGAGCCGACGCCCGATTACCCCACGCGCGCACGAAGCCGTCACCGTAACCGAGCGGAACGAGCGCCAGCCAACCGTCATCGGGGGCACGCCACGTGTAGCCGTATGACACTCCCGCACCGGCTGCAATTTTCTTCACCGCGAGCACGCGTCCGCTCAAGCGCATCACCGGTTTTGTGCCGCGATGTTTGGCAGGTTCCAGCCCATACGCGTGCGTCACCGATGTCTCGTCTACGCTTTTCACGGTCAGGCGTGTCCCCGCGGGCATCCGATTGCGAAGGTAGGCAGCCTCCGAGGCGGAGCGCACACTGAATGACGTGACACCGGACTCTGCAGCGGCCACCGCGATACGTTGCGCGCCGTGGCCAAACGCGTCGGCCGACAAATCGAGAGTAAAAGCATCTGCGCCGAGAACGGCAATGTTTGAGACCAACTGCGGCAAGGAAATGCGAGCCTCGCGCTGTGGTCCTCGTTCGGTGTGCAACGTCATCTGCGCCTAGAGAGCAATGGTCGTAAAGACCTGATCCATGTTGTCCAAAATGACCGCTCGCGCATTCTCGGCGAGGATGTCGGTGGGCAGCGGAGTTGCGTCAAACTCGCCGCCGGCGTGATCCACAATCTTCTCTGCGAACCAATCGGCGACGTGCGGGTTGAGGGCCAAGACAGGACCACCCAGCTGTGTCGCGATACTTGAGCCCAGGATCACACCGTCGTCACGTGACACACGCTTGGCTCCGATCACACCGATGCCGAGTGGCTCCGTGTTCTCATCTCGGTTCCACTCAGAACTGAGATCGGAGAAGCCCACAATGCGCCCGAGTCGTGAGGCACAGTCGTTGTATGCCACCAGACGTTGGCGGTCGCGAAGAACGGTGAAGGGAAACACACCCAGTCCTGAAATCTCCTGGCCGTCGCGCGTGGTGATTGTTCTGGCCAAAATTTCGGCACCCGTGCCTACGGCGAAGAAGGGAACACCCGCGGAAAGCCAGGTGTGCAGGGTCTTCCGCCAGGGAGCCATTGCTTCGAGCGCGCGATGCGCGGCAGACCAAGGGCCATTGCCGATGAACACCGCGCCCGGTGCCCCGGAAAGGCTGTCGTTTGCGGCAAGTGCCATAACGGCGACATCGAAACCGCGCTCACGGAGTCGATACGCAACAGTCTGCACGTTGCCCGAATCCCCCGAGGCACCGAGGTCATCGGCAAAAAGATGTGCCAGCGTAATTGTCATGAGCCGGACGCCAATTCGCTAAAGCCGATAAGTTTGCGCGCAATCATGGTGATTTCGTAGTTAACCACCCAGGTCTGACGAACGCCGGGGGTTGCCAACTCTCTCATGCAAGCCACAGCCTTCTCCACGTTGGGTTCGACGAGGTCAAACGTCACACCCTTCATGGTCAAACAGTTAGCCATCTGCCAGCACTTGTCGCCGCTAATCACGTCAACGTGACGAAGGGCGTCAAAGCGCACGTCATAGATCCACGACATGTCTGGCGTTCCCTCGTCAATTGCCACCATGACGGGGCCTGTTTCAGTCGGAAGCGAATCGAGGTTGAGCTGCAGGCTGGCCATGTTCTTGAACATCACAAAAGTGACATCGGTGGACTCGAACGGCAAAACTTCTCCACGACCGTATGCCGGCTTCATGTCCGAGAATGCCGCCGCCGTGAGTTCCGCAGACCATTCTGAGCCCAAGACCTGTTGCACTGTCGTGACGGCGGCAGCGGCGTCGATGGCGTAGTGCATTCCCCGTGCCGGCAGGCTGAGGTCGAGCCGCTCATCTTTCATTGTGAGCGTGGTGCCAAGGTCGCTGATTGCCGTGACCTCGGTAACCAGGTCCAATGCACTGGCGTGGCTCGGTTCCGAGAAATTCTGCGCGTTGAGCAACCCATTCGGACTCGCCGCCACAACGTCATCCGCGACCCCAAAGGCCACGACACGGGGAGTCGGTCTCCCCTGAGCGGGTGCAGAGGCCTTGTTCGGTGAATCCCTGATGGGGCTTGTTGTGCTGACCGCCGCCATTCGTGCGTCGATAGTACTCAGGAACGGATCATCGCGGTTGGTCACGATGGCTTCTGACGCGAGGGACATGGCATCGAGCATCATGTCGCCGGCTCGCTCCGTGTCGATGAAGCGATAGAGCTGATCGACCTGAGTATTCAGCCCCAGCACCACGCGTGGCGTGAGTATCTCGGCCAGCTCGACGGCGAAGGCCTCATCCACCTCCAGCACGGCAATATCTGCCCTGATGACGCCGCCGATGCCCACCTGGCGAAGCAGCGACGAAGCCACTCCCTGCGGAAGGTTAGCGCCGGTGGGATTGGTGAAGACGTTGAGTCCGTGAGCGCGCAAAAGCTGGGAGACCATGTGCGTCGTCGTGGACTTGCCGTTAGAGCCGAGGACGAAGATTATTCCTCGGGGTAGCCGACTGAAGGCATTCTGGAGCAGTCGCGGAGCGACGCGTAACGCCACCAACCCGGGAAACGCCGACCCCCCGCCCCGCAGCCGTGTGAGCGCGTAGACACATTTGCCGATGATGACCGCGAGGGATTGGCGCACGCCTACAACCTATTCGAGGTAGTCGCGCAGCGACTGTGATCGCGAGGGGTGTCGAAGTTTGGCCATTGTCTTGGATTCAATCTGTCGAATCCGCTCACGCGTGACCCCGAAGGTATCACCGATCTGGTCGAGTGTCTTGGGGATGCCGTCGCCCAAACCAAAACGCATACGAATCACGCCCGCTTCGCGCTCGGACAGCGAATCGAGGAGTGATTCGAGTTGGCGCTGCAGCATGGTAAAGCTCACCGCATCGGCGGGAACAACGGCCTCAGTGTCTTCGATAAGGTCGCCAAACTCGCTGTCGCCGTCTTCGCCCAACGGGGTGTGCAGCGAAATCGGTTCGCGACCGTACTTCTGAACCTCAACAACTTTTTCCGGCGTCATATCGAGTTCTCGAGAGAGCTCTTCTGGAGTGGGTTCGCGTCCGAGATCCTGAAGCATCTGACGCTGAACGCGAGCAAGCTTATTGATGACCTCAACCATGTGCACCGGAATGCGGATGGTACGCGCCTGGTCGGCCATGGCTCGTGTGATGGCCTGGCGAATCCACCACGTGGCGTATGTCGAGAACTTGAAGCCCTTGGTGTAGTCGAACTTTTCAACGGCACGGATGAGACCGAGGTTGCCCTCCTGAATGAGATCGAGGAACTGCATGCCCCGGCCGGTGTAGCGCTTCGCAAGCGAAACCACGAGGCGGAGGTTGGCCCCCAGAAGGTGGCTCTTGGCTCGCTGACCGTCGCGAGCAACCCACATGAGTTCTCGCTTGAGCTGCTTCTCAATGCGGGAGGTGGTCGCCAGCTTGTCTTCGGCAAAGAGGCCCGCCTCAATGCGCATAGCGAGTTCCACCTCTTCGGCGGCGTTGAGCAGCGGAACCTTGCCGATTTGCTTCAAGTAGTCCTTGACGGGATCGGCTGTTGCTCCCGTGATGAGAGTGGAGAAGACGGGAACGTCATCCTCATCGTCCGACATGCTCAGAACAATGGCGCCGGTGGGTACTGGCTCGTCTGCCGTGGAGCTCTTCTCTTCATCGTCATCGTCGGCATCGGCGTCGTCAGGCGCATCTGCGACTTCGACTTCGTCGAGCACGACCTCCACAACAACGACATCATTGACATCGTCATCGCCAATGTCGGGAATAACGCCATCGACGTCCGGCGCGTCGCCAGCAGCTCCTGCTGCGGCCGCCTTCTTGCGCGACGCCGCGGTGCCCGAAGACGCTGCGGGGGCCTTGGCTGGAGTCCTAGCAGCTGGAGCCTTGGTTGCTGGAGCCTTGGTTGCCGGAGTTTTGGTTGCCGGAGTTTTGGTTGCGGCAACTTTTGCCGCAGGTGCTTTAACAGCAGCGTTCTTTCCCGCAGGAGCCTTGGCGGCTGGACTTTTGGTGGCTGGAGTTTTGGTGGCGGCAACTTTTGCCGCAGGTGCTTTGACTGCAGCGGTCTTTCCTGCCGGAGCCTTGGCTGCCGGAGCCTTGACCGCCGGAGCCTTGACCGCAGGAGCCTTGACCGCAGCCTTGACCGTAGGAGCCTTAGCAGCAGGAGCCTTTGCTGCCGGAGTCTCCTTCGCGGCGGCTTTCGGCGCGGCAACAACAACAGCTGAATCAGACTCGGGTTTCTTCCGACGACCAAAAAGCGCCATGCGTCTCAACAACTCCTTACGACCGGGCCAACACAGCGTCGTGCCCACTACGAGGACCCATGTCAAGCCCCCCGAGGGAGACGTGATGGGTCCTTGCTCTATTGTTGCACGTCCTCCCGGCGCTCATCGCCATGCCCGAACGCAGCACTGACTACGGGGCTAAGAGTCGAAGAGCGAGTCTCCGTTCGAATTTTCCGTTGACCGCCGAAGTGCCAGGAACTTCTCGAGCTCGGCCGCAATCTCGTCGGCTGACGGGAGTGGGCCCTGATCGTCGAGGTTCGCTGGACGAACCGCGTTGTCGGCCATGTACGCGTCGTAACGCTCCTCGAGCGCCGTGACGAGTTTTGCAAGTTCTTCGTTGGACTCTTTCTGTTCATCAATTTTCGCCACAAAAGTGCGTCCCTCTTCACGAAGACGATCGGTGGGAAAGACGAGACCGGTCGACAGAGAAATCATCTCGAGGGCTTTGATGGCTGCGGGGGGAAACTCAGTGTCGCCCAGGTAATGAGGAATGAGGAGCACGAAGCCAACCACAACA
>JBIIKT010000067.1:0-5805 GCA_044233055.1 Microbacteriaceae bacterium | reverse complement strand
GTGAACGACGGGTCGGCTCGAAACACGGGACCAATCTCAAAGACCTTGCCGAATCCCGCACTCTGCGCCATCTGCTTATAAAACTGCGGACTTTGTGCCAGGTATGCCGTGGTTTCGAAGTACTCGAGCTGGAACAGCTCGGCGTGCGATTCGGACGCGCTGGCCATGAGTTTCGGGGTGTGAATCTCGATGTACCCGCGGTCAATCCAGTAGCAGCGCATGGCGTGCTCCATGGTGGTCTGCACTCGGAACATGAGGTTGTTGCGCGCGGTGCGCAGGTCGATGAAGCGCCAGTCGAGGCGCTTATCGATGCTCGTGTCGTCCGCAATGGGTGTCTCGGCGATAGCGGCTCCGGCCACGTCGATGCCCGCGACCTTGATTTCGAGCCCACCGAGCTTGACCCGCTCGTCGAGTTTGAGTTCGCCCGTGACCGTGAGGAAGGTTCCGGCGGCGAGGCCGGAGATGGTTTCGGCAATGGGGTCGGTCTCTTCGCTGCGGGGGTGAACCAGCTGGGCGGCCCCGGACTCATCGCGGAGCACGACAAACTGCACCTTCTTCTGGTCGCGCACGGTGTCGACCCAGCCGGAGACCGATACGGGTCCTTCGGGGGTTGCGGGCAGGTCGGCAATAAGGATGCGTTTCGTCACAGTCCCCAACTTTACCTTTATCCCCGGTTCACGAGCCGACAGCGTCGGGCGGCAGCGCTGGTTGAGTAGCGCACACGGTCGGACAGCACCGCCGGTTGAGTAGCCGACAGCGTCGGCGTATCGAAACCGATCGCCGTGCGGAAAATGCACAGGAACCCCCCGCCTAGACTTGAACCATGGTTGCTCGGCAGGTTCATCTCGTGCGGCACGGTGAGGTTTTCAACCCGGACCGCGTGCTCTACGGGCGCCTCCCAAACTTCGGATTGAGCGAGCGCGGTGCCTTGATGGCCGAAGCCGCCGCCGCCCATCTCGCGGCGATCAACCGGCCCATCTCGACGCTGATGAGCTCGCCCCTGCAGCGGACCCAGGAATCGGCGGCGCCCGTGGCCAGGCTCCTCGGACTTACACCCATCATTGATGAGCGCATCATCGAGCCCACCAACGTCTTCGAGGGAAAGCGCATGCGCGGTCCGGACTCGGCGCTCAGGGACCCCGCGAACTGGAAGTTTCTGCGCAACCCGTGGCGACCCAGCTGGGGAGAGCCTTACCGCAGCATTGCCGCGCGCATGCTGGCGGCCATGACGGACGCGGTTAACTCAACCGAGTCCGGCGACATTGTTATGGTCAGCCACCAGTTGCCCATCATGACGGTGCATCGGGCGCTCGCCAACCAGTCATTCATGAATGACCCGAGACGGAGGCGCTGCGCACTCTCGAGCATCACCACGTGTGAGTGGCGCGACGAATCGTTTGTCGAGCGGGGTTTTGTCGAGGTGGCGTACGCGGATCCGGCGGCACCGCTGTCTGACGGCGCTATTGACGTCGGTGCCGTGTGATTCCCCAAACAGCTCCGCTCCGCAGGCGCACGTCCGTCATGCGTGCCCGCCTCAGGCGGGCCGCCGCACTGCTGACAATCGTGGTCGCCGGCGCATCGCTCGCCGCCTGTTCGAGTAATCCTCTGGCTGATCAGTATCGTGCGGGAAGTGGCAAGAACTACATTGCGGGTGACGGCTCGGTAACCGAGATTCCCCCTCAGAACCGGGGTGCCGCCATTGTCTTTTCGGGCACAACCATCGACGACCAGCCTCTCTCTTCGGCGGACCTCATTGGCCGCGTTGTGGTGGTCAATTTCTGGTACGCGGGGTGTGCTCCGTGCCGGGCCGAGGCCCCCGACCTGCAGGCCGTCTACGAAGCCGAAACGTCGGCGGGCAGGCCCGTCACGTTTGTTGGCGTAAACGTTCGCGATCAGGCTGCTACCGCGATGTCTTTCAACACAACCTTCGGAATCACCTATCCCACCGTGACGGATCAATTGGGCGCCGTTCAGTTGGCTTTCGCCAGTAACGTTCCGCCCAACGCCGTTCCCACAACCTTGATTTTGGATGCTCAGGGCAGGGTGGCCGCGCGCGTGCTGGGTGCGATTGCCGAGCCCTCGATTCTCGAAGCGCTGATCGACTCGGTTGTGGCAGAGACCACCCCATGAACATCGGCGAGATAGTGTTCGGTGGCAGCCTCTGGCTGGCCGTTCCTCTCTCCCTGCTGGCCGGACTCGTATCGTTCGCGTCTCCCTGCGTTCTCCCGCTCGTGCCGGGGTACCTCGGAATCGTGGGCGGCCAAGCCGACGGTCGCCGTCGAGTGGCCCGATCCGTCCTGGGAGCCGCGCTCTTTGTGCTCGGCTTCAGCGTTGTTTTTGTGGCGTTCGGCATTGCCTTTGGGGCGGCGGGATTTGCCCTTAAACCGTGGATTGATCTTGTGACGCGCATCATGGGCGCGCTCATCATCGTGCTCGGGCTCGTTTTCGTGGGGTTCTTCCGTCTCTTTCAGCGCACCGCCAAGATTAACCTCGCTCCGCGCGTGGGGTTGGCCGGTGCTCCGCTTCTCGGCGTCGTCTTCGGCCTCGGCTGGACGCCCTGCATCGGCCCCACTCTCGCCGCCATTTTTTCGCTCAGTCTCGATGCGGCGACACCCGCGCGAGGAGCCCTTCTCGGCGTTGCGTACTGCATCGGCCTCGGGCTGCCCTTTGTGCTCTTGGCCGCCGGATTCCAGTGGGCGTCGTCGTCACTGACTTTTCTGCGTCGACACATTCGCGCGATCAATATCGCCGGAGGCGTTCTGCTTATCCTGATTGGTGTGCTGATGGTGACGGGTCTCTGGAACCTCATCATCGTGAATACTCAAGCGATGATTGGCGAGTATGTTACGGCCCTCTGACCACATTGATTCCGTTCTGGCCAACCCCGGCGACGACGCCCGGGGTATTCGACTTGGTGTCGTCGGCTGGCTGCGTTGGGCGTGGCGCCAGATCACGAGCATGCGCACCGCGCTGATCCTGCTTCTCTTGCTTGCCATCGCCGCGATTCCTGGTTCGATTTTTCCTCAACGCAGTTCCGACCCCAACGGTGTCACGCAGTATTTTGTGAACAACCCCGACCTCGCCCCGTGGCTCGATGGCTTCCAACTTTTTGACGTCTACGCGTCGGTGTGGTTTTCGGCCATCTACCTGCTGCTCTTCATCTCGCTCGTGGGCTGTGTGATCCCGCGGGCGAAACACCACTGGGATGCGTTACGCGGGGTTCCGCCGGCCACTCCCCAAAATCTCAATCGCTTACCCGCACACCTCACGGCGCGCATGCCCGGGATCGCCGTGGGGGCGGCGATCGAGGCGGCCGAACGCGTGCTCCGGCGAGACCGCTATCGTATCCGGCGCTACGACTCGGGGACTCGGCTCACGGTTTCTGCCGAACGCGGCTACATGCGTGAGACGGGCAACCTCGTTTTCCACGTCGCACTCGTTGGCGTTCTCATTGCCGTGGGGCTTGGTGGTGGTTTTGGCTACGCCGGCCAGCGGGTGGTCGTGGAGGGACAGGCCTTCACGAACAGCCTGATTGCTTACGACTCCTTTAGCCCGGGTCGGTTCTTCTCCGACGCCACCCTCTCGCCGTTCTCCCTCAGGCTCGACAAGTTCTCCACCCGTTACGAGGAGCGGAATGTGAACGCGGTTGGTCAGCCCATCGACTACACGGCAGATGTCACCATTGAAGAGCGCGGCAAAGAACCCGTGGCGAGCGTCATCAAGGTCAACGAACCGTTGAACATTGGCGGGTCCGATGTTTACCTGTTGGGCAACGGCTATGCACCCGAGGTAACCGTTCGCGACCCAGACGGCAACGTGGTTTATCAGGAGGCGGTTCCCTTCTTGCCGCAGGACACCAACTTCACGTCGGTTGGCGTCGTCAAGCTTCCCGATGGGTTGAGCCAGGAGGTGGGACTCATCGGGTTCTTCTATCCCACGGTGAACGAGGGACATGCGGGGGCGAGCTTCTCTGTCTACCCCGACCTCATTGATCCCCTGTTGACGATCAACGTCTATGTGGGTGATCTGGGTCTCAACGACGGCATTCCGCGATCGGTGTACGCGCTCGACACGTCGGAACTCACCAAGTTGACGGGAACGACGACCGACGTGCCGTCGCTCGAACTGCGCCCGGGTGAGACGGCGGACCTCCCCAACGGCCTGGGCAGCGTGTCACTCCAAACCGTAAAGCGATTTGCGTCACTCGATGTTCATCGCGATCCCGCGCAGGGCTGGGTGCTGGTCTTCGCCTTGGCTGCGGTGGCCGGGCTCCTCACGTCGCTCTTCATTCCTCGACGCCGCGTGTGGATCAGTGCTCGGGCGAAGGCCGAGGGCACCGAAGTCGAGTACGGGGCTCTTGCCCGCGGTGACGACCCCACGCTCTCGGGGGCCTTGGCTCGAATCGCCAACGCTCACGGGGCCAACTTAGGATTAGAACGTGACTGACACACTCTCGCAGTTCTCCGTTCTGTCGCTGTATTCGGCGATGGCCATCTACGCGATTGCCTTCATCGTCTTCACCTTCGATTTAGCCCGAGGAGCCGGGCGCGAAGCCAGCTCAGCGGCGGCATCCGACAGCATTGTGCAGTCGACCGGCGAGGGCAGTACGGCCACACTGACGCGTGTCCGGGCGGATGCGGCGGTGCGCTCGGCGGGCAGCGGACGCCTCGCCAGCATCGCGATGGCCCTCACGTGGCTCGCCTTCGCCTTCCACCTGGTGGCAACGGTGCTGCGCGGAATCGCGGCCTCGCGCGTCCCGTGGGCGAACATGTACGAGTTCGCCCTGACGGGCACGCTCATCATTACCCTGGTGTTTCTCGTCGTCAATCTGAAGTGGGACCTCAAGTTTGTTGGTGCCTTCACCACGGGCCTGGTTCTCCTCCTGCTGGGGCTGGCAGCCACGAGCTTCTACGTGGAGGTTGTTCCGCTGCCTCCGGCGCTGCAGTCTTACTGGCTGGTGATTCACGTTTTTGTTGCCTCACTCGCAACCGGTTTCTTTGCCGTGGGATTCGCGCTGTCCCTCACGCAGATTCTTCAGGCGCGGCGCGAACAACGCACGGTTGAGTCCAAACCCACGCGCCTGGGCTGGATGTCCCGACTACCCGACTCGGCGCAATTGGAAAACTACGCCTACCGACTGATCATCATCGGCTTTGTCTTCTGGACCTTCACGCTTATTGCCGGCGCAGTGTGGGCCGAAAAGGCGTGGGGTCGTTATTGGGGCTGGGACACCAAAGAGGTCTGGACGTTCATTATTTGGACCATCTATGCCGGATACATCCACGCACGTTCCACGCGCGGATGGCGGGGAACCCGCTCGGCGGTGTTGGCCATGGTGGGCTTCGCTTCCGTCATTTTCAATTACACCGTTGTGAACATCTTCTTTAAGGGACTGCACTCCTACAGCGGCCTCAGCTAATCCTGGGCTTCGAGCAGGCGGTGGCAGCGGGTGATGCGCTCGACCCACCAGGACGTTCGTTCGGTCCCGGCGTTGTGCGTGGCTAAGAGGTCGTGATCGGGCACAACGCGTCGCACGTCGATGCTGCCGCCCCTAGCAATCATGGGATCTCGGGTCACGTCGGCGGCCAGCAGGGAGGCCGTGCCCAACCCGGCGTCGTAGGTGTCGGGGAGGGCCGCGGCCAGGAACGCACCCATGGCAAGCCCAACCGATGTCTCAAGGGCGCTCGACACCACGGCGGGCAAGCCCACCTGTTCGACGAGGTCAATGGCGCGTGAGATGCCGCCGAGTGGTGCCGCTTTGACAACAATCACATCGGCAGCATTGCGGTCGCGCACGAGTAGCGG
>JBIIKT010000066.1:0-5847 GCA_044233055.1 Microbacteriaceae bacterium | reverse complement strand
AGGCTTGAGGCAGCACCAATGGCCGCAAGACCGGCAACACCCGCGCCGGCCACGAGTACCTTGGCGGGCGGAACCTTTCCGGCAGCAGTCACCTGACCGGTGAAGAGACGTCCAAACTCGTGTGCCGACTCAATCACCGCACGGTAGCCGGCGAGGTTGGCCATAGAGCTGAGCACATCCATCGACTGGGCCCGCGAGATGCGCGGAACCGCGTCGAGGGCGAGAGCGGTCACGCCGCGCTTAGCGAGGGCTTCGAGAAGTTCGGGGCGCAGGGCGGGGCTGAGCAGGCTAATCAATGTTGTGCCCGACGACAGTTTTTCGATTTCTTTGTCGGTCGGAGCGTTCACCTTCATGACCACGTCGGCAGACCACGCCTTTGCGGTGGTCACGATGCTCGCGCCGGCCTTTTCGTACTGAGCGTCGGGGGACGCGGACTTTGCACCCGCACCCTTTTCGACAAGGACCTCATAACCGAGGGCGATAATCTTCGCCACAGTGTCGGGCGTTGCCGCAACCCTGGTCTCGTCTGCCTGCTCGCACACCACACCGATGCGTGTCATTTGATTGCTCCTCAGCGCTGAAAACGTACTTCCCCATCCTAGATTCTTCGCGTCACTCGTGCGGACAGTTTCGTGTTCCCGCCGGAGGTCAATTTGAGACGGTCGCGGCTCCCGTTAGTGACTAGGAATGCCTCTCCGTGGCCGTCACTTCTGCCTCGCGTTCGACCGGGTCATCGTCGAGGTCGGCGCGTTCAAACGCGACGGTTCGAGGAAGCTCGAGGTGAAGGTCGGTGCCGATGCACACCTCGATGGTTCCCCGCGTGAGCGCCAGGTCGAGAACGTGCCCTCCCTGAGAACGCGACTCGTCAATGAAGTGGGCGTGATCACCCGCAATGCCAATTCCCTGCTGAAAGACGGGCGTGCGAAACCCGACGATGTCTCCACTGAGATTCGAGAAAACTTGCACCGGCTCGCCCTTGGTTACCTCGACGAGACGGCGATAGGGCGGTGACTGGCGCGCGACGGTGCGCGTTCGCACAAACTCAAAGTCGCCGCGGATGCGAAACGCATAGAGGTAGTTATCAGACGGCGTCAGGCTCACGAGCAGGTCGCGCACCTCGGCCAGGGTGAGTGGCTCGACGATGCTGTGCGTGACATGCGCCTCGAATCGGGTGACCACGGCGAACGGTGTTTGCACAGTCGGCACCGTGGGCCCCACGCTGCCGTCACTCGAGAGTCGGTAGCACGTGCCATCGACCAGAAGCATCTCCCCGTCTAGGGAGTTAAAAGTGCCCACACCAAAGTCACCGCGCGTAAGCAGGTGCTCAACCGAGCAGTCGCCGTCGTAGATGCCATCGAGGAGTGCCCCCATGGTGCCGGTCTGGAAAACCTCGTGCCGATCGAGCGGGCGGTGCGGTGCGTGCTCGGCCACCCTAAGGAACCACAGGGCCGCTCGATACCGACCAACGTGACTCGTTCTTGTTTCCGCTCACTCCGGTGACCTTGACAGCGATGTGTTTGGTGAGATCAGTGCTCTTGAGCACGTAAGCAGTCGACGTGGCACCGACGATGTTCGTGCACGTGGTGGGTGCCGTGGCGGTAGCGGCTGCGAGTGGCGCCGTGCAGCTCACCCACTGATAGGAGTAGGACGTGTAGAGCTTGAGCGCCAACATCTTGGACCACGTGACGGGGCCCACCATGCCGTCGGAAAGCAGACCGTACTTAGCTTGGAATGTCCTCACGTTCGCCGTGGTGCCGGGGCCGTAAGCGCCGTCAACCGTCGTGGGGATTCCGGCGCGGGTGAGATAGGTCTGGATTGACTTCACCGGGTATGCGTTGGTGCCGTACTTCGGACCATCGGCGGGAATCGCCGCGGTGGGCGCTCCAAGCCACTGTCCCGAAGCGGCGGTCAATGTCTGAAGGACTTTGGCCGTTCCAGTTGCCGTGGGCGGATTGACCAGCCCTCCTGCAACGGGACTGGTTGTGGGCGCCGGGGTAGCGGCAGGCACCGGAGTGGGCGTAGCGGTAGGAGGAGGAGTAGGAGTGGGTGTCGCGGTAGCGGTCGGTGTGGGTGTCGGCGTAGCAGTAGGAGTTGGCGTCGGCGTAGCACTAGGCGTGGGTGTCGACGGGGCACCGCCAGCTACCGCAACGGTCGACGCACTCCAACGAGTCTCAGCTTTTGTGCCACTCTCTGCGTAGACACGAACTGTCACGAAGGATCCGACATCCGCG
This sequence comes from Microbacteriaceae bacterium, assembly GCA_044233055.1. Taxonomy (GTDB): domain Bacteria; phylum Actinomycetota; class Actinomycetes; order Actinomycetales; family Microbacteriaceae; genus UBA963. Next base: position 3,616 of record JBIIKT010000066.1, on the reverse strand, counting down.
GCGACAGGGCGATAGGTGGCTGCGGTGGCGCTCGCGATGTCGGTGCATGTCGTGGGGCCGACCGTGGTGGGAGTGGGAAGGCTTGCGGAGCAGCGAATCCACTGGACCTGGTAGGTGGTGTGCAGCTTGAGCGCAAGCATCTTGTTCCACGTCAATGGCCCGACGAAACCGTCAGCTTTCAAGGAATACTTCGACTGGAACGCCTTCACGTTTGCTGCCGTTCGTGGACCGTAAGCGCCATCGACGGTCGTTGCGAATCCTGCCCGCGTCAGGTAGGTCTGAATGGCCTTGATCGGATACGCGTTGGCGCTATACGTTGGGCCGTCGGTGGGAACCGCGGCCGTGGGCGCACCGAGCCATTGACCGGAGGATGCGGTGAGTGTGGACGAAGTCGTGGCTGTTCCCGAAATTGTGGGCGGGTTCGTCACGGGTCCGGGTGTGGGAGTCGGCGACGGCGTGGGCGTGGGCGGCGGCGTGACAACGGCCGGGACGGCGACCGCGCTGGCAGCCCAGCGCTGTTCGACAGTTGCTCCTCGGGTTGCAGTGACGCGCACGGTCAGATAGCTGGCGATGTCGGCTGAGGTGATCGTGTAACTTGACCCGTTGGAACCAACAATGTTTGCGCAGCCGGCCGGTTGAGATGTTGCCGGGAGCGTGAGCGGGGTCGTGCAGCGTTGCCACTGCGTGGCGTAGGTGGATGGAGTGTTGGCGGCGACCATGTGCCCCCAGGTTGCCGGGCCCACGACTCCATCGGCACCTAGTGCGAATCTGCCCTGGTAAAGGGCGATATTTCCCGTGGTCTGCGGACCAATAATGCCGTCCACGTCAGTGGCAAAGCCGGCCCGTGAAAGATACGTCTGAATCGCCTTGACCGAGAAGCCATTGCTCGTTCTCGGGCCATCGGTGGGGACCGGAGCGAAGCTGGTTGCTCCGAGCCAACCGCCGACATCAGCCGACAGTGCTCTCCCCGACTGCATCGTGCCCGTGACGAACGGATCCTTTGTGATCGCCATGCTCTTCGTCCAGGTCCACGTAGCACCCGAGGCGTTCAGGGCGGATACGCGAGCGCTCACATGCTTGCCGACGGTCGTGTTCGCAAGGACCAGGGTCGACGATCCGGCGCCCGAGATTGTCGAACATCCGGCGGGCTGAAAGTTCGAGGCCGCTGGGACTTCGCTCGAACACACGAACCACTGATAGGAGTAAGAGGTTGGCGATGCCGTCCAGGCGCCCGTGTTTACCGAGACGGCGGAGCCCACGGCCGGCGTTCCTGCAAGAACGGGCGAGGTGGTGACAGTGGGTGCTCCGACGGCGCCAGGCGTACTGGGCGACCAAATGGTTACCGCACCGCTCGAATTCGAGCCGGTGACGGCCACGGTGAGGTACTTTCCGACATCGGCCGCGGCCACGACGTATTGCGCTCCCGTGGATCGGTTGATGCAGCCAGCAGGCTGTGCTCCCGCCCACGTTGCGAGAACGGTCGTGCACGCCTGCCACTGATAAACGAGCGTCGGGGCTGGCGTCCCCAGCCACGTGCCTGGCGAGGCCGTGAGGGTTGCGCCAAGGACACTTGGCCCAGAAATTTCGGGACTGGTTGAGGGGCGAGCCCCCACCGCTTGCGTGCTGCCAAACCAGTCGGTGTAGTAGTTGTAGAAGTTTCGGTTTCCGTAGGCCGAACATCCGTCTCCGAGGCCGTATCCGGCATTGAGCGCCGCCTGATTGGGTGTGTACGGAGTGTAGATGTAGAGCGAGTGCGTAGCCTGATTAGCGATGTAAACGGGTTTGGTTCCACACACATAGTTTCCGGCACCGTCACGAACGGGGCTGTAGAGAAGGTTGGACACCTGACCCACGGGCTTCCACAGGTCGAAGCGCGTCTCCCAGGCGGTGCCCGGCCCGGTTCCCGGCGGCTGCGTGTACCGCTTGAGCTGGTACGAACCGTAGTGCACCTGATTGAAGAATCCGTAGTAGTTGGAATCACACGCAGCGGTGTCGGGGCATCCGGCACCCATCGCGGCCCGGTACCTTCCGGAGGACGGAGCCGTGCTGGTAACGAGACCCTGCTCTTTTTGCAACATGACGAGAATGGCCTTTTGGCTGATGCCGCAGGCCTTGCCGACCTTGTAAATGATCGTGGCGGCCGTTTCATTAGCGGCGCCCTGATACGTCGAACACATGGGATTGCCCGCAATGGTGCGCGTGGTCTCGGTGAAGTTGCGCAAACACACAAAGCCGGCGGCGCACGAGGAAACCTTGGAATTGAGGAAAGCCTGCACCTCGGCGGCCGACATGGCGTTACCGTCGAAAAAAAGGGCGTCGGCAATAATGTTGCCCGCCTGAAACTGGCTCATGTCGGCAGCTTGCGCTGCGGGAGCCTCAGCGCCCACCGGCGCCACGGCAACGAACATGCCCACGGCGAGCGCCAGTACACTCACCGCGGCGATGCGCGCTCGCGCAAACCCTCCGGCGAATAATCCCATACCGGTAATACTAAAACACTTTTTGTGAGATATCTGGGAATATCCGGCCTGGCATGCCAAGATTTGGCCAAGATTTCCCTGAGCGCTAGATCTTGCTCGCCCGGATCTCGTGTCCTTGGCTCGTGAGGCAACGGCCGGTGGCGAGGTCGAACTTCCAGTCGTGCAGGCTGCACGTGAGCACGCCGTTCTCGACCGTACCGGCCTTGCTCAGATCGGCGCGCAGGTGTGGGCAACGCCGTTGCACCAGCCAGTCGTCGATGCGGATGTCTTCGCCCGTATCCGACTGCTCGGAGTACCAGTTCTCCACGTAATCGATGCGCTCGGTCGAGAGGCACTTCATGAACGTGTAGAGATACTCGTTGAACTTGCCAATGCGGCCGGCCTGAAAACGCACCGATAGGAAGATGGAGTTCGACCAGTCAATCTCGTGGTCGCGCAGGTTGGTGGCCACCAGGTCAGCCGGAATGGTGAACCAGTAGCGGCAGGCCTCATCGTTGAATCGGCGCACCTCCCCCTTGGGGAAATCGGCCACGAGGTCGTCGTCGCCGATGGTGAAGCGCACGAGGGCGCCGATGCCATCGCACAGCGTGGGAGCGCGCTTCATCAGTGGCTCCCACCACGCCTTGATCTGCTCAAACAGGTCTGCCGGCACGGGAGCTCGACTGGCTTTCTCGGCCGCGAGCTCGGCCTGACGCGTGGCCCGCTGGTTCTCGAAGTACTCCCACTTGTTGGCGAACATGTGGCGAATCTCGTCGTCGGTAAAGAGCTCGTTGGTCACGGTCACATTGCCGTGATCTATCTCGACAACCGTGCCGGGCATAAAGATGTGGCCGGCAGCCTGCGGGTGGGAATCCTTGAGGACGTCGAGGAATTCGGCCTGGTCGGTAAAGATTGACTCCCCGTTGGCTCCTGAGCCGTTGTACGCGAACAGTTCGTCGTCGAGGAACATGGGTGGCCCGGCCATGGGGAACACGTGCGGGGCATCAATCTTGTCGATATAGAACTGCGCACGTTTGGTTTGTGCCTCACGCTTGAGCTGAGCGAAGTGTTGCTTCTCCTCGAGCGTGAGGTCGTAGGCCATGGGCCACCAGATGGCGCCCGAGAACTGGGTGAAGTACGCGTCGACCTTTCCAAAT
>JBIIKT010000064.1:0-5863 GCA_044233055.1 Microbacteriaceae bacterium | reverse complement strand
AGTGCTCGGCGAACATCCTCCACAAAGGCGGCCCTGTCGTCGATGGTCCAGGCGGATGCTTCTGCGGGAAGATTGCCCGCCTTGGCGCGTTGCCCCGCCTGCGACGAGAGCGACCGGGCAAAAACTGCCTCGGCAATGCCCGATACGGGGGTGCCCAAATCGAGCGCGGTCTGCACGGTCCACACGCCGGTTCCCTTGGAGCCGGCCTGATCGAGCACCACGTCAACGAATGGCTTGCCCGTGGCCGCGTCGACCTGTGTGAGCACCTCCGCCGTGATCTCAATCAGGTACGACTCGAGTTCGCCCTTGTTCCACTCGTTAAAGATGCCGGCAATCTCGGCCGGGCTAAACCCGCCGGCGTGACGCAGGATGTCGTAGGCCTCGGCAATCAGTTGCATGTCGGCGTATTCGATGCCGTTGTGAATCATCTTCACAAAGTGTCCGGCGCCGTCGGTTCCCACGTGCGTGACACACGGTTCGCCCTCGGCAATAGCCGCAATCGACTCGAGAATGGGCCCGAGGGTTTTGTATGACTCAACGCTGCCACCGGGCATGATGCTCGGACCCTTGAGCGCTCCCTCTTCACCGCCCGAAATTCCGGCACCTACGAAGTGAATTCCGGAGGGCGCGATGGACTGCTCTCGGCGCAGCGTGTCGGTGAACAGGGCGTTGCCGCCGTCGACGATGATGTCGCCGGGTTCAAAGCGCTGGGCAAGTTCGGAGATGACCGCGTCGGTACCCGCCCCCGCCTGCACCATGATGATGGCCGTGCGCGGTGTGGCCAGCGAGGCCACAAAGCCGTCGATGCTCTCGGCCGCGACGAACCCCGCCTCGGGGTGTTCGGTCACGAGGGTGTTGGTGCGGGCAAACGTTCGGTTGTAGATGGCAACGATGTTGCCCTCACGGCTGGCTAGATTCCGCGCCAGATTTGAGCCCATGACGGCCAGGCCGACAACTCCAATGTTCGCTTTCGCCTGTTCGCTCACGTGCGCAACAGCTCCTTTAGTCGTCTCGTCGTCTCATGCGAGAGTCCCCGCACCTCAAGGTTATCGCCCGATTGGCGGTGCACGCCCCGGCTCGGCTACACTCAAGCCCAGAAAGACTTCGGCGAGGAATGTGTGACCCGCAAGTAATTGCGGCCACGTATTCGTTATCGACGCGGTGGATGAGCGAGATCCTCGGTTCTCACAGTTCCTCACGCTCGTAATGCGTTCGAGTTGAACAAGACGAGGCTCAGTGCCTCATAACCAGGAGGAGCATCATGGCTCACGAAGCAGGAAATCAGGTTCTCGGTGAGACGCGCACAGAGTTCGGCAAGGGCTTTGCTCGCCGTCTGCGCGCATCGGGCAAGGTACCCGCAGTGATCTACGGCCACGGTTCGGCCGTGCGTCACGTGGCACTGCCCGCCCACCAGATTGGTCTCATCATTCGCAAGAAGAACGCGGTTATCGAGCTCACCCTCGACGGCAAAGAAGAACTCGTTCTCGTCAAGGAAGTTCAGAAGGACCCAGTTCTTCAGATCATTGAGCACATGGACCTCGTTGAGGTGCGCAAGGGTGAAAAGGTTCTCGTTGAGGTGCCGATTCACGTTGTGGGCACCCAGCAGTCCGGTGCCGTTCTCGAACTCGATGTCAAGATCATCGCCGTCGAGGCCGAAGCCACCAGTATTCCCGAGTACCTCGAGGTGAGCGTTGAGGGTGCCGTGCCCGGGTTCAAGATCGTGCTCGGCGACATGGTCCTTCCCGCGGGCGTCACGCTCACGGGCGACCCGAGCAACGTTGTGGTGCACGTTCACGCTCCGAGCGCCGCGGACCTCGCCGAAACCGCCGCCGAACTGGCGGGCGAGCTTGCGGATGACGCCGCGCACGCCGAGCACAAGGCCGAGATTCACGCCGAACAGCATGACTCCGAGAAGGCCGCGGCCAAGGCCGACGCCGAGTTGTCTGGTGCCGACGCCGAGGCCGAGAAGTTCTCGGAGTAGCACCTGTCTGAAGACACCTGGCTGGTCGTCGGGCTCGGCAACCCCGGGCCCGACTACGCCGGTCATCGGCACAATGTTGGCCAGATGGTTCTCGATGTGCTTGCGAACGAGCTCGGTGTGGGATTCAAGACCCATAAAGCACGAGCGATGGTTGCCGAAGCTCGCGTGCGTCCCGGCGGGGCCAAGGTCATCCTGGCCAAACCCTCGAGCTTTATGAACCTGTCGGGCCAGCCCGTGGCGGCCTTGGCCTCCTTCTACGACATCCCGCCCGAGCGAATTGTTGCGGTGCACGACGAGCTCGACATTCCGTTCGACGATGTGCGCATCAAGTTCGCGGGCGGTCATGGCGGCCACAACGGGCTCCGCGACATGATGGCCGCGCTCGATTCGCGGGATTTCGTGCGGCTGCGGGTGGGTATTGGTCGGCCACCGGGCAGACAGGATGCCGCCGAGTTTGTGCTCCGCAATTTCTCGAGCGCCGAGCGAAAGACTCTGCCGCACGTTCTGCAGTCGGCATCCGATGCGATTGTGTCCATCGCCGACGAGGGGTATCTCGCCGCGCAACAGCGAGTGAACGCCCCGCGCCTAGACTGAACGCGTGTTATTTCACGGGCTTTCGCGCGCCATCCAGCGCGCCCCGTCGGTGCAACAAGCCTTGGAACACTCCGCCGCGTCAGCCGCTTTTTCCCTGCCGGAAGGCCTCAACGCCCCCCTGCTCGCCGCCCTCCTCGATGAGCGCATTCGTACCGGGCTGGGCTCTTCTCTCGTGCTGATTACCGCAACCGGACGCGAGTCGGAATCGGTGGCGCAAGCGCTCCGGGCGCTGGTGCCCGACGTGGACACGGTGCACTTTCCCGCGTGGGAAACCCTTCCGCACGAGCGACTCAGCCCGAGTCCGGAGATTGTGGGAGCGCGCTTGCGAGCGTTGCGCCGACTGCAAAACGGCGCCGATGGCCGACCGCTCATTCTCACCACATCCGTTCGGGGCGCACTGCAGCCGATTGCCGCCAATGTGTTGAGCGTGGACGCCGTTGCCCTCCAGGTCGGCTCGCGAGGTATCGATCTTCGCGCCCTCAGCGCTCACCTCGTCGACCTCGCATACACGCGCGTCGACATGGTGGGGCGTCGCGGGGAGTTTGCCGTTCGCGGCGGGATTCTCGATGTCTTCCCGCCGGATGCTGCTCACCCGGTGCGCGTGGACTTCTTTGGCGACGAGATTGAATCGATGACGTCCTTCGGGGTGGCCGATCAGCGTTCCCTCGACGAACACCTCACCAGTCTTGAGCTGGGCCCCAGTCGCGAACTTCTGCTGACGGATTCGGTGCGTCAGCGCGCGCGCGAGATGGTGCTCGAGTTCCCCAACATTTCAACCATGCTGGAGAAGATTGCCGAGGGAATCCCGGTTGAGGGCATGGAATCACTCACGCCCGCGTTGGTCGACCAGCTCGTTCCCCTCACACATTTCGCCCCCGATGGAACGGCGCTTGCGGTTCTCGCACCCGAGCGCGTGCGCACCCGGGCCGCCCACGTGGCACAGACCAACAACGAGTTTCTCGATGCCGCGTGGCACGCCGCGTCGGTGGGCGCATCGGCTCCCATCGACCTGAGCTCGGGTGACTTTCTCGACATCGACGACCTGCGTGCCACATTCCTCGGTCCGTGGTGGACGCTCTCGACCTTCGCTTCTGGCGACGACGATGAGGTGCGCATCTCGGCAGATGCGGTGCCGCTCACGGCGGGCGACATCGACGCCATGGTGCACCACATCGGGGCGCGCCAAAAGGAGGGCTGGAGCGTCGTGGTTGCCGTGGAGGGCGCGGGACTCGTCGAGCGCGCCGGCCAACTGCTCGCTGAGCACGACATCGGGTCGCGGCCCGTTGATGCGGTGCCAGACGTCTGCGAACCCGGTGTCATTTACCTTGTGCGGGGCACCCTCGAGCACGGTTTTCAGCTGTCCGACATTGCTCTCGAGGTCGTCGTTGAGTCGGAGTTTTACGGTCGGTCGGCCTCCTACGACGCGCGCGCGCCGCGAAAGCTGGCCGCCCGCCGCCGCAACGTGGTGGACCCGCTGCAACTCACGGCCGGCGACATCGTGGTTCACGAAACGCACGGTATTGGCCGCTTCATTGAGCTCGTGCAGCGCGAGGTGTCATCGGGCGGTCGAAACCCGGTTAAGACCCAGCGCGAATATCTGCTGATTGAGTACGCGCCCAGCAAACGCGGATTCCCGGGAGACAAGCTCTTCGTGCCCACCGACCAGCTCGATCAGATCACGCGTTACGTGGGTGGCGAAGAGCCGGCGCTCAGCAAAATGGGCGGCAGCGATTGGTCCGGCGCCAAGTCGCGCGCTCGTCGCGCGGTGCGCGACATTGCGGTGGAGCTGGTCAAGCTCTATTCGGCGCGCCAGTCGAGTCGCGGCCACGCCTTCGCGCCCGACACGCCCTGGCAACGCGAGCTCGAGGAGGCGTTCCCGTTTGCCGAGACGCCCGATCAGCTCACGACGATCGACGAGGTCAAGGCCGACATGGAGAGTCCGATACCGATGGACCGCCTGCTCTCGGGCGATGTGGGCTTTGGGAAAACCGAGGTGGCCGTGCGCGCCACGTTCAAGGCTGTGCAGGACGGTAAGCAGGTGGCCGTGCTGGTGCCCACCACGCTTCTCGTGCGCCAGCACATGGAGACGTTCCTGGAGCGCTTCGCCGGCTTCCCGGTTCACGTGCGCGCCCTGAGCCGGTTCCAGTCAGACAAGGAGGCGCGCGAAACCAAGGCGGGTCTCGTCGACGGCTCGGTAGACGTGGTCATCGGCACCCACCGCATTCTGGCCGACGGCATGGTGTTCAAGGATCTCGGCCTTGTGATTATCGACGAAGAGCAGCGATTTGGCGTTGAGCACAAGGAGGCTCTCAAGAAATTCAAGAACAACGTGGATGTGCTGGCCATGAGCGCCACCCCCATTCCGCGCACGCTCGAGATGGCGGTCACCGGCATTCGCGAGATGTCGACACTTGCCACGCCGCCCGAGGACCGACACCCCATCCTTACTTTTGTGGGTCCGTACTCCGACAAGCAGGCGGCCGCTGCCATCCGACGCGAACTACTGCGCGAGGGGCAGATTTTCTTCGTGCACAACCGCGTCTCCAGCATCAGCGGAGCCGCGGCCAAGGTGGCCGAGCTGGTTCCGGAAGCACGCGTTGCGGTTGCGCACGGCCAGATGACAGAGGTCGATCTTGAGCGGGTCATCGTTGACTTTTGGGAGCGCAAGTTCGACGTGTTGGTCACCACCACCATCATCGAGACCGGCCTCGACATCGCCAACGCCAACACCCTCATCATTGATCGCGCCGAGAAGTTCGGCCTGAGTCAGCTGCATCAGTTGCGCGGTCGCGTGGGTCGCGGTCGCGAACGAGCATATGCCTACCTGTTCGTCGACCCCGAGAAGCCGCTCACCGAGACCGCCCACGATCGCCTTGGCGCTCTCGCCGCCAACAACGAACTCGGGTCGGGCACTCAGATTGCGCTGAAAGACCTCGAGATTCGCGGTGCGGGAAACCTGCTCGGCGGTGAACAGTCGGGCCACATTGCCGGAGTGGGATTCGACCTCTACCTGCGAATGATCGGCGAGGCGGTTTCGGCATTCCGCGGCGACGTGGTGGAGGGCCAGACCGAACTGCGCCTCGAGATACCCGTGGACGCGCGCATCCCCGACGACTACGTCGACAGCGAGCGCCTTCGCCTGGAGGCGTATCAAAAGCTGTCAGTGGCCAGTTCGCCCACCTCGACCGTTGACCAGCTTGTCCTCGTTCGCGACGAACTGACCGACCGCTATGGAGAACTGCCCGCTCCGGTGGAGACGCTCTTTCGGATTTCCGCCCTGCGCCGCCG
>JBIIKT010000063.1:0-5872 GCA_044233055.1 Microbacteriaceae bacterium | reverse complement strand
ATCCTCAACTGGACCCTCAAATACAGCGCACTCACCCTGGTGCTCGCCATCGCTGTTCTGGGTGGAACCGTTGCCTTGGTTCCGTTCATGCAGACCAACTTCTTGGGGTCCTCAGGACAAAACACCTTCACGGTCACCCAGGAGATTCCTGCGGGCTCTTCTCTTGATGCGCAAGACGCGCAGTCCGTCAAGGTTCAGGGGGCCCTCGCTGATACTCCCGGCGTCACGATCGTTCAGGCGTCGGTGGGCTCCAGCGGCAACGCGCTCCGCGACGCCTTTGTGGGCGGCGGCGACACCAAGATCACGTATTCGGTGACTACCGATTCGTCAGCCGACCAGGAACTCGTGCAGGCCGACGCACGAACCAACATTGCTAAGGTCGTTCCCATCGACACCGTTACCATTGCCTCGAGCAGTGGTTTCGGAGGCAGCTCCGATATCGCGTTGCGCATCACGGCGCCGTCTGCCGAGAAGCTCACCGAGGCCACGGAAACCGTAGCGAGCGCGATGCGCGACCTGTCTGCGGTCAAGCAGGTGGCAACCAACCTCAGTGCGTCGCGTCCGTTCATCTCTGTATCTGTAGACCGCGATAAGGCAGCCGCTGCCGGATATAGCGAGGTAGCACTGGCCGCCGTGGTTTCGGCGCAGACGCGTCCCGGTTCGGTCGGTACCGTTGAGATTGACGGATCCCTTCTCAATGTTTACATTGCCTACGATTCGCCGCCGGCGACCCTCGCCGAACTGCAAGCGCTCGAGATTCCCACGGCGCGCGGACCGGTTCGTCTGGACACCCTGGCGACTATCGGTCTCGCCGACGGCCCCACTACCGTTACGACGGTCAAGGGTCAGCGCAGCGCCACGGTCACGGTGACACCAAACAGCGCCGACCTCGGTACGGCAAGCGCTGCGGTTAGCCAGGCGCTCGCCAAGATCGATCTCCCGGCCGGCGCGGCCGCGACCGTGGGCGGAGCAACCTCAGACCAGCAGACCGCGTTTACTCAGCTGGGCCTTGCCCTCCTCGCGGCCATTCTGGTGGTCTACGTGATCATGGTGGCAACGTTCCGCTCGTTGCTTCAGCCACTGCTGTTGCTGGTCTCGATTCCCTTCGCCGCCACGGGGGCTATCGTGCTTCAGGTGGTCACCGGCATTCCGCTCGGCGTTGCGTCGCTCATTGGTGTTCTGATGCTCGTGGGAATCGTGGTGACCAACGCCATCGTTCTCATCGACCTGGTCAACCAGTACCGGCGCAAGGGGCTTCCCGTTCGGGAGGCTCTGATCGAGGGATCTAGCCGTCGTCTTCGCCCGATTCTCATGACGGCCCTGGCTACCGTGTTTGCTCTCCTGCCCTTGGGTCTCGGCCTGACGGGCTCGGGAGGCTTTATCTCTCAGCCGCTCGCCATCGTCGTTATTGGTGGGCTCATCTCGTCCACCGTGCTCACGCTGGTCGTGCTCCCCGTTCTCTACAACCTTGTTGAGGGATCGCGCGAACGGCGTCGCGCCAAGCGCGCCTCAAAGCGCGCCACCGGTGGAAAGCGTGCGAACAGCGGAAAGAGAGCCGTCACGGGCAAGGCAGAGGGCATTCCGGCGCCCATGGCCGACTAGTGTCAACGGACCTGCGGGTCCGACGCACACAGAAGAAGTGAACGCGAATCGCCTCCATCACACCGCGGTGGGGGCGATTGGCGTATTTGCGGGTACACTGGGAAAGTCGGTTGCATGACGCCCGTGCGTTTAGCGGTTTTGTGTGAGTCAGGTTGGCCGAGAAAGTAGCCACTGTTTCGCAGCAGAAACACGCATCGCATATTCATACGAAAGCAGTTCGTCATGCCCAAATCTTCCACGGGTGCTCGTGCGCCCAAAAACTACGATCCCCGTTTCGCTCCGAAAAAGGCCAAGCCTCGACACAAGTCGGCGGGCGCGGGAACCCCTGACACAGCCGATTCCGGCGAACGTTCCGGATCGCGCTTCGGCGCTCGAGCAGGTGGCCCCAAGTCAGCCTCTCGGGGTGGAGCATCGTCCGGCGCACCGGCTAAACGCGCACCCAGGGCCGGCGGCTTTGCGGGATCGCGCGATGATCGCGCCCGGGATGACCGCGGTCGAGAGGAGCGTGGCCCGTCACGTTTCGATCGTGACGAGCGTCCGCGCACCGGTCGTGCCGAACGCGACACACGAGCCCCCAGCGGCCCCCGTGCTGAGCGTCGCGCAGCCGAATTTGGCGATCGTCGGGAGACCCGGGACCGCGACGACAGTCGTGAGCGTGGTGCTGGCTATGAGCGCAGCGCCGGCCGTGACCGCGACAATCGCACCACTGATTCCCGTGGCCGCGATGACCGCGAGCCCCGTGACTATCGCGGGCGTGACGGCGCCGAGCGTCCGCCCCGTGGCCGCGATGACCGCCCTCGCACCGACCGCTCACGCGACGAACGCGATGACCGACGTCCGGCTGCTCGCACCGACCGTGACGAGCGCGGCTCGTCAGGTTTCAGCCGCGACGACCGTCCACGAACCGACCGCCCGCGCACGGACCGGCCGCGAAGTGATCGTCCGGTGCGCGGAGACCGCGATGACCGGCCGCGTAACGATCGATTCCGCGTTGACCGCGACGCGCGCCCCCGTGGCCGTGACCGCGACGACCGCGACCAGCGTTCGGGCGGCTTTACGCCCCCCGAGGATGTTGTGCTCGACCGTCTCGACGCCGCCGTTGTGGCCCCCGAAGACATGGACGGCATCTCGTTTGGTGACCTCGGCTTGGGCGACAACATTTGCCGCCAGCTGGCTCAGCTCGGCGCAGCCAGCCCGTTCCCCATTCAAGCTGCCACAATCCCCATCATCCTGACCGGTCGCGACGTATTGGGTCGCGGACGCACGGGATCGGGTAAGACCATTGCTTTCGGCGCGCCGCTGGTTGAGCGCCTGCTCGCCGACGGGCCCACCGGCCGCAAGCAGGGTCGTCCCGCCCGCGCGCTGATCATGGCGCCGACGCGAGAGCTGGCCATGCAGATTGACCGCACGATTCAGCCCATTGCTCGCTCGGTGGGGCTGTTCACCACCACGATCTACGGCGGCGTTCCCCAGCACAAGCAGGTGCTCAGTCTGCGCAAGGGTGTGGACATTCTTATTGCCACGCCCGGCCGCCTTGAAGATCTTGTTGAACAGCGCATGATCGATCTCTCACACATCAGCATCACGGTGCTGGATGAGGCCGATCACATGTGCGACCTCGGGTTCTTGGAACCCGTTCAGCGCATTTTGCGCCAGACCAATCCCGACGGACAGCGCCTGTTGTTCTCGGCCACGCTCGACTCCGGGGTGTCCACAATCGTCAAGGAGTTCCTCAACGATCCGGGCATCTATGAGGTGTCTGGTGAAGACCAGGACTCGGCCACCATTGATCACAAGGTCTTTACTGTGGAATCGCGCGACAAGGTCGAGATTATTGCCGAGCTGGCAGCGCACTCCGAAAAGGTGCTCGTGTTCACGCGCACCCGGGCGTTCGCCGACATGCTGGCCGACGGACTCGACGATCGCGGCGTACCCGCCACGAGCCTGCACGGTGACTTGAACCAGGCCAAGCGCACGCGCAACCTGGAGCGCCTCAGCAGCGGTCGCGTGCACGTGCTGGTGGCTACCGATGTTGCCGCACGCGGAATCCACGTCGATGATGTGGACCTCGTAGTTCAGGCCGATCCGCCAGACGACTACAAGTCGTACATGCACCGCGCCGGCCGAACCGGCCGTGCGGGCCGCGAGGGCACCGTTGTCACGCTGATCCCTAAGGCGCGTCAGCGCCGCATGAACGAGCTGCTCGAACGCGCAGGAATCACAGCTCCGGCTGTGGCCGTGCGCCCGGGCGATGACGCCATCGTCAACCTCTTGGGCTGATAAAGCGGCCTAGCTAGCCCAGGGCCAACATGGCCACGGCGCCAAGAGCGAGTACCAAACCCACGCCCTGCACGAGAGACAGTCGTTCCTTCAGGAAAATTGTGGCAAGGAGAATCGTGCCGGCGGGATACATGGCCACCACGACCGAAACAATGGCCAATTCGCCACTGCGTAGTGCAGCGAGTATCAGGATGTCCCCAACGGCCTGAGAGAGCCCCGTGGCGACGGCGAACCAGATACCGAGGCGCCAGTTGAGCTTTCCGCTGTCCCCAGAAGTGATGTCGGTGCCCCCCACATGGGCTGGCCGACGCGTGCGCGCCCAGAACCAGAGAGCCGAAAAACCAACGACAACGGTCAGCACGACAGCGCCGGCCGAACGACTCGCAACGAAGGGCACGACTCCGCTCGTATCGGGAGTCAGGGAGAGCACGATGAGGTATCCCCCGATGAGCGTGCCGGAGATGACGGCGAAGAGAACCCCCCGGATTCCCGGCCGCCGCACATTCTCTTCACGGATAATCGCAATCAGAACAACGGCCACGAGGGCGATTCCTAAGGCGATGTAGTCGACTACTGATAACTGGGTTCCACTGGCAAAATCCCAGATAACGGGGACGAGGGCGGCGACCAGAGCTCCCAGTGGAGACAGAATGCTCATGGGCCCAATCGCCAAGCTGGCAAAGAGGAACACCATTGCCACAGACAACAGGAGTCCGGACAGGGCTCCTAACAGCAGCGCGTCGGGTGTCGCCTGACGTCCCCAATCGCCCCCCGTGGCAAAGAAATATCCCGCGAAGCCGATGGCACCGACCGGCATAGAAAGCCACGTAACGCGAAGAGAGCCCACGTGCTTGGCACCGAGACCACCAAAGAAATCGGTTGCTCCCACCACTATGGCGCCGATGAAACCGAGGACCACAGAGAGCATGATATTGAGCATAGGCTTATCTCGCGCCCGTTGAATCAGGGCGAACCCCATTCGTGAGAAGGATGAACATGGTCCAGATCAAGAGAAAACCCGTACACGCCGCGGATGTGCGCGGGGGAGGCTCACCCCACGTTGACGTGGCGGCACTCGGCAGTCAGCTCCTCGGGCGCTGGGCCGACATCCGCATTGCCTCTCGGGCGCTCGCCGCTGATCCGGCCATGCAGGGCGTTCTAGGGCTGAGCAAGGAAGATCACCGGGAACGCGCACTGGGACAACTTAAGTACCTAGTGAAGAACGGACAGGTCAAACTGGCTTTCCCGGCCGAGTATGGCGGACTCGCCGACCACGGCGGGAACCTTGCCGCGTTTGAAGAATTGGTCGCCGCCGACCCGTCTCTGCAAATCAAGAGCGGCGTTCAGTGGGGCCTCTTCGGTGCGGCCATCATGCACCTCGGAACAGCGGAACACCACAAACGATGGCTCGCCGACGCCATGTCGCTCAAGCTTCCGGGCATCTACGCCATGACCGAAACCGGCCACGGCTCCGACGTGGCATCGATTGCCACGACCGCCGAGTACGACCCGAAGAGCCAAGAGTTTGTTATCAATACGCCCTTCCGTGGTGCGTGGAAGGATTACCTCGGCAACGCGGCCGTCCATGGCCAGGCGGCCGTGGTCTTTGCTCAGCTCATCACGAAGGGCGTCAACTACGGCGTTCACGCGTTCTTTGTGCCGGTGCGCACACCGAAGGGCGTATTTCTTCCCGGTATCGGTGGAGAGGACGATGGGCTCAAGGGCGGCCTCAATGGCATCGACAATGGGCGCCTGCACTTTGATCACGTGCGTGTGCCGCGCACGAACCTGTTGAATCGCTACGGCGACGTGGCAAAAGACGGAACCTACTCATCACCCATCGCCAGCCCGGGACGTCGCTTCTTCACCATGCTGGGAACGCTCGTTCAGGGTCGCGTCTCACTCGACGGCGCCGCCATTAATGCCGCCAAGATGGGTCTTCAGATTGCCGTGACCTACGGTAATCAGCGACGACAGTTTGCCGGGGAGT